>JBIOJD010000077.1:0-12447 GCA_044450485.1 Polyangiales bacterium
GACCACTGTCGAAGACGCCACCGAGGAACGAGGGTCCGGCTGCCCATTGGAGTCCGCCGGCGGCGAACGCGGGGGTGAGCGCCCCGCGTGCAAACCAATCGTTGTGGAGAACGACGGTGGGGAAGGCGACCAGGGAAGACGCGGTACGAAACCCGTAGTCGAAGTGGACCGGCGAATTGCTGAGCGAAGCCGTCGTGGGATAGGACATCTCGAGTCCCAGCTTGTCGAGGTCCGACAGTCCATCGCGGCAATGGCAGTAGTTCGTGCCATTGAGGATGCTCCAGAAGTCGTACTTCGTCAGATAGATACCCGGCGTGTCCTGCCGCGTGTTGTCGGGGCTGCAGGCCGGCTCGCCAAGGCTCCCGTCGGGGTTCACGTGGTAAACGATCTCATCGACGCAAGTGATGGGAGTCCCGGTGTACTCTGCCCAGGTGCCCACGCTTCCGGTAGAATCGGTACGCTGGTGCTCGTGCGCGTAGAAACCAAGCGTATGCAGCACCTCGTGGTTCAGCCAGGTCTCCTGTGTCAGCAGTCCCGCCTGGATCCAGTTGTGACCGCTGGACTGCGCGCCGCCGTTCCCGTTGATGCCTATCTCGATCTTGTCCGCGCCCTCGTCCTTGTTGACGAATTGCGCGAAATTGGGGCATTCACCAAAGCCAGTGAAGTTGATGTCGATGTTCGGAAGGCCTTCGTATGTTTCCTCCATCCACTCGCGGATGGTCGCTTTCTGTGCGTCGTAGGCCGCTCGCTGATTGGTCCACACATCAGCAGTCGGCTGAAAGCAGACGGGGATTGGGTTCGCGCTCGACCAGAGGTCGCTCGCTTTGGCAATGAACAGGCTTTCGGCGGTACGCTGAACTGACTCGTCGTCCGCCGGGCCTGCCTGGCCATAACAGCCCGAGACGAAAGTGCCCGCACACAACGACAAGAGGAGTACGAGCCGCCTGGGGAGTGAGACTTTCATGGAGCTTTCCTTGGGTCTGCGAGTCCACATCGTGTTGGAATCCAAGCTCACTGGAGCTTGACCTGGTAGCATTTGTACTGCCCATTGAGTGCGCCGCCGCGAGCAATGGTCACGGTGCGACCTGCCAAGAACGCCGCCAGCGCGACTTGTACCACTTGGTCCTGCTGTGGCGTCCCGTCCATCACGCATACCACACCCCCATCGGAACCGCGGATGACGACCGCATTCCTGTAGACTGTGGTATCTGCGTAGCCACTGCGCATTTCGATCGCGCTGAGCGTCCCCACGTAGTCGGCGGTAGCAAACGCAGAGGACGAAGAGAGAAGCAGCGCAATGGCGAGCATGAAACCTGCTACGCGCCGCGCGCCACCCGCATGGCTGGGTCGAGTGTCGATGAATGCAGAATGTCGATGCATGGAACGAATCTCCTGTGTGTTGTTGAGGTGCTTGTCCGAGGTGCGACCCGCACCACCGTCCCGCATGCCCTGGTAGTGTCTCCACCAATGACTTTGATCACGCGAAAGTGACGCCCCGGACATCGTGTCTGGCGAGTTGCGTGTTCTCCATGGAGAGTACGCAAGTGGACCGCGCACCCGCAGGACAGAGCGGACTACCGGCTTCCACATGCGGCCATCGAACGTGAACTTGCTCGGCTTACCGATCTTCACGCGCCGGAAGTCGGGGTGCTCGGGGCTCAGCAAGAGGTTCTTTTCCTCCGGCATCACGGCTGACGGTACGAGTAGGGCCGCAGAGGTCGCCGCCGTGACCCCCCGGTGCCCATGTCCTTCACGGCATCGGGTGCCGGGTAGTCTCGCTATCCCGCCGGCAACTTCGCGATGTCGAGCGTCGTGATGAGCGCATCGGGAACATCGACGGCGATGAACACGAGGTGCGAGGGCGCGAACCCGGGATCGAGGTTTACGAACATCTCCATCGCTGCCAGTGCCCGTGACTCGGAGCAGTACACGACCCGCGTGCCCTCGTGGTTCGAGCGGCCACCGGCAAGACGTGCACCTCCATTTGGCAAGGCGCCACCGGGACTGGTCGCTGTGAGCTCGGGCCGCGTCTCTCGGCTACTCGGCGGGTTGCGTTGGCGTCGGGAGCGGCTGCACGTCGGGGGCAGCTTCGCCGCGCTTGGTGGCGCCGTGAACCTGGTACTTGTGGCCGACGAGTGCCTTGGCGGCCATGACCGACTTCCACTTGACGTAGGCCACGGCCCCGGACCAGTCGCGCGTCGGATCGGTCGCCTCCGAGAGCTGCGCCAGCACCATGAGCTGCTCGCTCACGCTGACCGGGCAGCCCTTGAGCCGCAGGTACGGCTTGTTCTTGGCGGCGCGCAAGATGCCGTTGGTCTTGATGGCCTTGACCACGATGTCCTCGCCTTCGATCTTGTGCGGGTCGAGCGTCGAGCGGTTCTTGTACAGGTTCTCGATCGACACCAGCTCGTCGCCGATCTTGCCGTGGAAGGTCGCGCAGTCGCCGATGAACACGACGCGCTCGCCCGGCTTGACGTCGAGCGGGCCCTGGTAGTTGCCGAACACCACGTGCAGCCGCGGCATCTTCTTGTCGAGCTCCTTGTCGGCCAAGCGCAGGATCTCGATCGCTTCTTCGATCGCGCCTGGGCACCCGCCCCAGCAATAGTCTTTGCCTTCCGTCGCGGGGGGCGGGCCGGCGTAGGCGGTGATGTTCGTGCCTTCGAAGTACTTCTCGACGCGGATCAGGCCAACCTCGAAGCCCTTCGCGCGCTCCTGCGCCTGCGCGAGGGTGACGTCGCCGCTCAGCTCGATCTCGTCGAGCGACAGCGGGCCGAAGCCGCGCTCGTGCGGCATCCGGATGTGGTCGACCGCGTATGGGTTGATGCCGATGATGTTGCAGCACACCGCGTCGAACGCGCACTGGTTGTTGCCCATGATGATGAGGTTCAACCGGCGGGGGATCGGCGTGAGCATGCGCCCCTCGCCGGCGATGATCGCGTCGATCGCCAGGAACTCGGGCTGGATGATGTATTGCAGGTCCGCGATCTTCTCGTCGAGCTTGGCGTCGTGATCGATCAAGCGATGCCGGTCGTCCTGAATGCCGATGTAGGCCTTGTTGCCGAAGGTGACGGTGGTCCAAGGATGAGCCTTGAACTTCGGACAGTTGACGAAGAAATCCGCCTTCGCTACGGGCTCGGGCGTGAACAGGTAGTCGCGCAGGCGTCCCTCGTGGCTGAGCGGGATCTCGACCTGCGGCTCTTCCTCGAAGTAGTAGCGCTTGACCTTGAGGCGCTTGGCCATGTCCTCCATGCCCGACTGCGAGAACGCGTAGCGCGTCGGGATCGTGATGCCGCATCGCTCGCCGACTGCGAGCTCGGTCATCTTGCCGTCGTCGCGATCACGCAGCGCCTGCAGCACGCCTTCGACGAACTCGGGGCGTGTGTGCGCGTTCTCGAAGCGCTCGCCCGCGCACACGATGTTCGGCTTGAGCAGGGTGCGCCCACGCGGGCGTAGATCGAGGGCCTCGAGGCCTTCGCGCACGATCTGCCGGATTCGCTCCGGGTCGTACGCGTCACAGTGCCGAATGATGACCTTCGCTTTGCGTTGATTGGGTCGCATCTGTCTGCTCCGTTGTGACCGAGATCGCTTGCGTCCAGCGCTTTGCTACGCGCTGAATTTGCGGCGGAACCGGCGCATGCCGGAAAGCCAGCGATCGTAGTCGGAAGTCTTGCGTTGCATGTACGTGAGCACCTGCGCGTGCGGCAGGATCAGGAAGCGCTCGGTGGCGAGGCCTTCGATGACGCTGTCGGCGACCGCCTCGGGCTCGAGGATGCCGTCGCCCGCCTGTGGCGAGTCTCCGAGGCCTTCGAGCATCGGAGTCCTCACGCCCTGGGGGCAGAGCACCGAGACCTTGATGCCTTGGTCGCCGTGGGTGATGGCGAGCGATTCGGCGAAGCCGATCGCCGCATGCTTGGTCGTGGAGTACGCCGCGTCGCCGATCTGGTTGAGCAGCCCCGCCGCGGACGCCGTGTGCAGCAGGTAACCCTGGCCGCGCTCGATCATCGACGGAAGCACCGCGCGTGCACCGTAGACGTGGGCCATCAGGTTCACTTCCCACATACGCTGCCAGCGGTCGTTCGGCAGGGACGTCGCCATGCCTTCTTTGCCGTCGCCGAAGCCGATGCCGGCGTTCGAGCACAAGAGGTCGACTGGGCCGTAGTGCTTGTGCGCGATCTCGACGATGTGGCGCACGTCGGCCTCGATCGAGACGTCGCACTTGATGCCGAGGCCACCGATCTTGTCGGCCACGGCCTTGGCGCCTTTTTCGTTGAGGTCCGCCACCACGACTCCGCGGGCGCCCTCGGCCGCGAAGCGCTTGCACAGGGCCTTGCCGATGCCGCTCGCACCGCCGGTGACCACCACCACTTTGTCCCGGACCTCCACCGCGCTGAGGCTAGCACGCGGTCAAAGCAGCGTGCACTCGCGTTCAGTGCCACGGGAGGCGCGATCGACGGCGCGACTTGGGTTTGCTAGCGTGCGCCTGGGTCGAAGACGGCCCCTCCACGACTGGGATGCTCGACATGCCAAACACGTTCCGGCCCACCCGCACGCTGCTGAGCTTGTCGCTCGCGTTGGCCTGCGCGTGTGGCAGCGGCAACAGCGCGAGCTCTACGGCCACGAAGCTCAGCGGCAAGGAAGGCGAGGCGTGCGACCTGCCCGGGCAGCCCTCACAGTCGTTGCCTGCTTGCCAGGGCAAGCTCAAGTGCGTGGCGAGCCTCTTCACAGTGGGCGTGTGCGGCCGGGGCTGCAAGACCGACACCGACTGCGGCCACGACGACGAGATTTGCTACAGCTACTCGAATCAAGCCAAGGACGGCCACTGCGTCAATCTGGTCAAGGACGAGTATGCGCAATGCGGCGTGGGGAACACCAGCCGATGCGACGGGCGTAGCTGCTTGTATCTCCCCAACGAGCCGATCGGCGTTTGCATCGACACCTGTGCCCTCGACGGCACCACCCCACCGAGCGACGCCGGCGTTGCAGACGAAGATGCGGGAACGGTCACCAGCGTCGCCGATGCCGGCGCGAGCCTGCCAGTCGGGGCGGTTGCATGCGCTGCGACGGAGACCTGCGTCGACAACATTCTTTCCCAACCGATGGACAATGAGGGCGTGTGCGGTACGGTCGCCAAGCGTGGAGACGCCTGCGGCATCCTGCAGGGTATCTACTGCCCCTCCGGCGACGTCTGCGCGCCCGAGAACCCGGCCGACCCGAGCTCCAAGCTGCGCTGTTTCCAGGATTGCAGCACCTTGGACATCACCTGCGACAAGGGCACCAAGTGCGTGCTGGTGCAGGACGTGTTCGCGTACTGCATGTGATCGCGAACATCCAAGCCGAAGGCCAGAGCGCGGCCGTGCGGCGTTGGCTGTGGCTGGTCTGGGCGCTCGTCTTCGCAATGGTGGTGCTCGGCGGCGTCACGCGGCTGACGGGGTCCGGGCTCTCGATCACCGAGTGGCAGCCGTTGATCGGCGCGTTGCCGCCGCTTCACCAGAGCGACTGGCTCACGCTGTTCGCCAAGTATCAGCAGTCTCCGCAATACCGCGTGGTCAACGCGCAGATGACGCTCGAGGGTTTCAAGAACATCTTCTTCTGGGAGTACCTGCACCGCTTGGTCGGGCGCTCGATCGGCGCGGCGGTGCTGCTGCCGTGGCTCTACTTCGTGTGGCGCAAGCGACTGCCGCGCGCGCTCGCGCGCAACGTGCTCGGCGTGTTCGCCCTCGGCGGACTGCAAGGGCTGCTCGGCTGGTACATGGTGCGGAGCGGCCTCGTCGATGAGCCACGCGTTTCGCACTACCGGTTGGCCGCGCACTTGTTCCTCGCATTCCTGACCGGCCAGCTCGTGCTGTGGCTCGCGCTCGACGTCGCCACCCCGCGTGAGCGCGGCAAGAGAGTCGCGTTCGTGCACGCGGCCATGATCGGTGCTCTGCTCTGCGCGCTCGCGCTGCAAGTCGTCTACGGCGCGTTCATGGCCGGCACGCACGCGGGCTACTACTACTCGAGCTTTCCCGACATGAACGGCCACTATTCACCTGCGCCCTTCTTCCACGGCGCGTCGTGGCTGCGTGACGCGGCGAGTGACCCGAGCGCGATTCACTACCTGCATCGCGCGATCGCCTTCGCGCTGCTGTTCTTCGCGCTGTTCGTGGCCGTGTACCTTTGGCTCGTGGAGCCGCGTCGGGCGGTGGCGCGCGCCGCGCTGTTGGTGGCTGCGCTCGTGTTCGTGCAGCTCGACCTCGGAGCGCTCACCGTGTTGCGTCGCGTGGCGCTGCCGCTTGCGGTCGCGCACCAGGCCATGGCCTATCTGCTCGCTTCGAGCGCCACGCTCTTGCTGCACCGCGCGCTCGGCTCGGAGCGTCGTTCGCGCGCCCCTGCGCGATCTGCGCAGTGATCCGCGCTGCGCTTGTGCGCTCGCGGCGTCCGTTGCGCACATACGCCGACGCAACCGCTGCTCGGATGTTGACCGTGCGGTGTTGCACTGCTCAAATCCAATACGGATGGGGTTGGTGTCAAGCAGTCGCCCACGCTCGAGCCTGCATCATGGGCTCGGCTGGACGATCGCCGCGCTGCTGCTCTTCTCAGCACCAGCCCGCGCCGAGGATGACACGGTCCTTCTGCGCATGCTCCGCGACTCACCGTCGTTTCGCGTGCGCGTGAGCGCTGCGCTCGCGATCGGCCGCGTCGGCGGCGAGCTCGCGATCGAAGGGCTCGAGGCCGCGCTGCTCGACCCGCACGCGGCCGTGCGCGCTGCTGCTGCTACGGCGCTCGGCGAGTGCGCCACGCCGCGTTCGGTGCCTGCACTGCGCCAAGCGGCCGCGGATCAGACGCAGCTCGTCGCCGACGAAGCCAAGCGTGCGTTGCGCTCGATTGCAGCGCGAACGGCGATCACCGAAGCCGCGAACGATGCACGACCGGTTCCTCCGCCGACTCCGCCAGCGAGCGATGTGCCCGGCCCCAGGGTGTCCCACGTGCGCTATGCCGTGGTCATCGGCGAGATGCGCAATCGCAGCCAGAGGCAAGAGCTCGGTACCGATCTCGGCGACGCGATCGCGAACGAGCTCAGCAAGGTCGAGCACATCGCCGTGTTCGTCTTGGCCGAGATGAGCGACTCGATCGCCCAGGAGCTGGCGCGGCGCAACGTGCCGACCTTCAGGCTCGAAGGCAGCGTGAGCCGTGTCGAGACCAGCAAGCTCGGCGGGGACTACAGGACGCGCTGCGAAGTCTCGATGCTCTTGATGGATGAGCAAGAGCGTACGCTGCGCGGTGTCATGAAGGGCGCCGCGACCTCGAGCGAACAGCCTCGCGGCGAGCTCGATTCGCAGCTCCTCGCGATCGCGCGCAAGACGCTCAAGAGCGCCGTGCGCAGTGCGATGAGCAACGTGGCGCAAGCGATCGAGGCGGCTTCGGTGCGTCGCGATCTCGGGATGGGAGACATCGCCGCCGAGGCGTCGCTCGGAGGCGCCAGCTCCCATCGCCGCGCGCCCTGAGCCTCGACCGAGTGCGTTCATGGGCTTGCGTGTAGGCGCCCCACGCATACTCGGCGCGCGATCGCGGCCCGTGAACTTGCTCCGCTTTGCCCGCTGGCGGATGATCGCTTTCGAAACCGCGGGCAAAGCTGCTCGAAGCAGCCAGGGGGTTCTCATGGGCCGCACATGGCAACAGACCGGGGGACCGCAGGCGCCGATCGGGGCGTGGCTCTTGCTGTGCGCGTCCGCTTGCGGTGGTGCACACGCAGCCGCGCGCCCGCCCGAGCACGCGAGCGCGCAGCCCGAGGCACCCGCCGCAGCGTCGGCGGAAGCGCCGGCGCAAAGCCTCACGCCTCACGTCGCCGCGGGTCGCGAGCACACGTGCGCGCTCGGCAGCGATGGCAACGTCGAGTGCTGGGGCAACAACATGCACGGGCAGACCAAGGCGCTCGGTCACCACTACGTGCAGCTCGCAGTGGGAGCGATTCACAGCTGCGCGCTGGCGGCCGACGGTCGCGTGGATTGTTGGGGCTTCGCCGGCGACGGTCGCACCAGCCCGCCCGAGGGGACTTATCGGCAGATCACCGCCGGCGAGAGCCACACCTGCGGGATCACGACGGACGGCGACGTGGTGTGTTGGGGTCAGAACGAACAAGGTCAAGCGAGCCCGCCCGAAGGTTTCTTCAAGCAGATCTCGGCGGGTGGCGACCACACCTGCGGCGTGCGCGAGCAAGACGGAACGCTGGCGTGCTGGGGCGGAAACAAACAGAACGAGAGCACGCCGCCTGCAGGCAAGTTCCAGCAGGTGTCGTCCGGCAGCGCGCACAGCTGTGCGATCGATGGCGAGAGTCAGCTCAAGTGCTGGGGCGACGATCGCTATCACCAGACCGAGCCGCCTGCGGGGAAGTTCGCGCAAGTGAGCGCGGGTAGCCGCCACAGCTGCGCCACGCGCGACGACGGTCAGATCGCGTGCTGGGGCGCAGGCACACCCGGTGCCAAGGGTTTTCCCAATGCCGGCCAGTCCTCTCCGCCTGCGGGCAAGTTCATCGAAGTCTCGGCCGGCGACGCGCACAGCTGTGCCATCACGGCAGAGGGCTGGGTGTACTGTTGGGGCAGCGATGGCGGCGGCCGCGCCACGCCCACGCTGACGTTCGCTGCGGTCGAGCAGATGAAGAACGACAACGAAGCGCAGGCCAAAGCCCCGGAGGGCCCTGCGCCCAAGCGGGCCGAAGAGATGAACCTACCGAGCATGCGCAAGCAACACGACGACACGCTCTCGCACGTGGACACCAGCCTGCACGAGCGGTGAGCCGCGCGGGCTCGCGTCTTCGACGCGGGCGGGCTCAGAGGTCGCGAAGGTACGGCGCGCGCGCTTGCTGCTTGTCGTCCTTGGACGGGGGGGCCGGCTCCGCGGCGTTGGCGGGGGCCTTGGCCGCAGCCTTCTCCGGCATCTCGTAGCCTTCGTCGCGGCGGTGTCCGACCATCGCGCCGACGACCGCTCCGACGGCTGCGCCGATGGCGAGACCGGCAGCGATCGATCCGCCTTTGGGGAGCGAGATGTTTCCGCTCGCCGCGCTGTCGTCCGAGCCCAGCAGGTGCTTGTTGCTGACGAGCACGCCCATGGTGCCGCCGACGAGCAAGCCCGAGACCGCACCGATGGCTGCACCGCGTTGGACCTGGGCGCTCACGCAGCCCGAGAGCCACGTGGCGGCGGCCAAGACGCACACTGCACGGAAGGGGACCGACCGGGAAAGGCGTAGGGTGCTCATGCTGGCCGCACCACTTACCATAGGCGCGGGCCGCCAGGAAGTGGGGTCTGTTCATCCGCCTAGCTCAGGCGGGCCGACAGCCGCGTGAGGCTCTCCCCGAGCGGGCGGCTGGTGTCGAGGCGCACGACGGCCTCGGCCGGTAGCTCGTTCACGGGCTCGAAGCTGGCGACGAAGGCCTCGAAAACCTCGGCCCGGCCGTCGCTGACCGAGGGGCCGCGCGCTCGTTCGGAGAGCCGCTGCCGGCACACCTCGAGCGGGGGCGCGCAATCCACGAACAGGAACGGCGCGCCGAGGCGCTCGGCCAGCTCGCGCGCGGCCGCACGCTGCCTCCGGTCGCGAAACGACGCGTCGAGCACGGCCGGGCGCCCGGACCGGAGCACGAGCTCGGCGCGGCGCAGCAGCTCGGCGTAGACCAGGGCCGTGCTCTGCTCCGTGTAATGGCCGCTGAAGGGGGCGTCCGAAAGCGGCACTTCGGGCGCGACCCCCGCGAGCCGCTTGCGCAGGCGATCCGCGTCCAACACGGGTGCGCTCAACATGCGCCCGAGCTCGTCCGCGATCGTGCTCTTGCCCGACGCGATCACGCCACCGACCAGGTACAGCGCCGGGCGCTCCAGCGGCTCGCGGGTACAGGCCTCCGCCAAGAGATAGTATTTGCGCGCCTGCTCGGCCGCGCGTGCGCGCGCTTCAGGGGCGATTGTCGAGTCCTCTTCCACGATGGAGCTGACCTTGCCGCGCACGTACGCGCGGTAGCTCTCGTAGAAATCGACCACGCCGTACAGGTCGTAGTCGCCGGAGGCGCGGGCGTATGCCGCGAGCAGCGCCTCGCTCAGATCCGGGCGCTCGTGCCACGACAGGTCCATCGCCAAGAACGCCAGGTCGCAGCAGACGTCACCGTAACGGAAGCGGTCATTGAACTCGATGCAGTCGATGACTTCGCAGTCCGAGCCATCCAGGTAGCAGTGCTCGAGCCGCAGATCCCCGTGGCCGTCGCGTACGCGGCCCTGCGCCACGCGGGCCGCGATCGCAGCGCCGTGCTCGCGCAAGAACCCGAGCTGCCAGCGCTCGACGGCGGTGAGCTCGGCGCGCGACAGGTGGCGCTCCGCGCTTTGCCGCGTCTGCTCGAAGTTCTCTCTCACGTTGGCCTCGATGGCCTCGACGGTTCCAAAGCGGGCGGTCTCTGCATCGCAGCGCGCGTGCGCGTGAAACGCGGCGAGCCGTTCGGCCAAGCGCCCGATCTCGGCCAAGCCCAGGCGGCCTTCGCGCAGCCGGAGCTCGGCCGCGTTTCCGTCGGGCAGCCTGCGCATGTGCACGGCCCACTCGATGGGCTCGCCCTGGCCGCCGATGCGGTGGGTGCCGCGGTCGTCCAGCGTGATCGGTTGTATGCCGAGGTACACGCTGGGCGCGAGTCGGCGGTTGAGCTCGACCTCGGCTTCGCAGAACCGCTTTCGGCGGGGCAGGGTGGCGAAGTCGAGAAAGCCAAGGGCGACCGGCTTCTTGACCTTGTAGACGTCGTGCGCGCCCAAGAACACGAGCGAGATGTGCGTCTCGCGAAGCTCGAAGCCTTGGGCGAGCAGATCGTGTCTCAGCGTGGCCACGGTGTCTCAGCACATAACCACGTCTGCTCGCTCTGGTCCCGAGCAAAGGATTCCTGTACAATAGATCAAGTACAGTCTGGGTGTACGAACTGCACCACACGACGTACTCTGAGGGAGCCGGAATGGACCAGCGCGCCAGACGGGGAACGAGGGCGGTCGGCCTGTGGATGGGGGCGCTCATGCTCGCTGCGTGCGGGGGTGGCGTGGACCGTGCGCCGGATGCCGGCGGGCTCAAGACCCGGGGCGATGCTTCGCAGGGGCAGGCGGCAGGCGGAGCGGGATCGGGCGGAGGCGCGAGCAAGGACGGCGGCTCGATCGGCTCCGGAGCGGGTGCGGGGCGCGACGCCGCCGTGGACTCTGGGCCTGGCAGCGATGGCGCGACCACGACTCCGGCAGACGGTGGCAACGGTGGAGCGCAGCAGGCGACCTGCGGCGACGGCATGGTCAGCGGCAGCGAAGAGTGCGACGACGGCAACATGGTGACGGGGGACGGCTGCAGCGCGACCTGCAAGCTCGAGAAGGGCTGGGACTGCCCGACCGACAACATGGCGTGCGTCGAAATCTGCGGCGACGGCATCGTCGTCGGCCACGAGGCCTGCGACGACAAGAACAAAGTCGACGACGACTACTGCAGCAACGACTGCAAGACCGTGGGCCGCTGCGGGGACCACGCCGTGCAAACGGGCGCAGGCGAGAACTGCGATGACGGCAACGCCGTGACCGAGACCTGCCCCTACGGGCAAAACGGCTGCACGGTGTGCGACTCGAGCTGTCACACCGCGCCCGGGATCACCACGAGCTGCGGCGACTCGAAGGTCGATGCGGCCAATGGCGAGCAGTGCGACGACGGCAATGCGATGACCGAGGTGTGCGCCTACGATCAAATGAGCTGCACGGTCTGCAATGCGATCTGCCAGAGCGTGGCCGGGGCTACCAGCTACTGCGGCGACGGCACGGTCGACACCGCCCACGGCGAACAGTGCGACGACCACAACGCCGTGACAGAGGCGTGCACCTATGGTGCGACGAGCTGCACGGTCTGTGATGCGAGCTGCCAGAACGTTCCCGGCGTCCCCAGCCGCTGCGGCGATTCAGTGGTGGACGCGGCCAACGGCGAGCAGTGCGACGACGGCAATTTGCTGACCGAGGTCTGCACCTACGGTCAGACGAGCTGCACGGTCTGCAACGGCAACTGCAAGGACGTGGCAGGCGCTACCAGCTTCTGCGGCGATGGCACGCTCGACACCGCGCATGGCGAGCAGTGCGACGACGGCGGCAACGTGCCCGGCGACGGTTGCGATGCGAGCTGCCACACCGAGGTGGTCGCGAGCTGCGGCAATGGCGTGCTCGATGCGAACGAGACCTGCGATGACCACAACAAGAACAACTCCGACGGTTGCAGCGCGGCATGCAAGGTCGAGACGGGCTGGACCTGTCCAGTGGTGGGCTCGGCCTGCCAAGAGATCTGTGGCGACAGGTTGGTCGTCGGCGTCGAGGCTTGCGACGACGGCAACACCACCGACACCGACTACTGCAGCAACAACTGCCGCATCAAGCGCAGTTGCGGCGACAGCGCAGTGCAGAGCACCGCAGGCGAAACCTGCGACGACGGAAACGCCA
>JBIOJD010000078.1:0-12413 GCA_044450485.1 Polyangiales bacterium
CCCGGCCTCGGCAGCGCAGCCGACTGCGAGGATCAGGAATGACAGCAGGAACGGTGACTGAACGCGCATGGCGACGACGGCCGCAATACCTAGTCGGTTAAGATAGCCCGCCGCAAGGGCTGCACGCCAATCCGCAACCCGTAGACCGGCGAGCTCGGGCCCAGAACGAGCCGCTTTGGGATCAATCGCATCGACATATTATGCATCAAAATCAATATGTTATTGATGAAATGTAATTGTATTCGAGATCGTGGCGGGACGAGTCGGGCCTCAGCCGAGCAGCGCGAGCAGGTCATCGCGCGTGATCCCGCCACCGCCGCGGGGATCGCCGGTGGCAGCGCGCGCGAGCGCCCGTTTCTTGTCCTGCAGCTCCAGCATCCGCTCCTCGACCGTCTCCACCGCGACCAAACGCTGCACCAGCACCGGTCGGTCCTGACCGATGCGATGGGCACGGTCCGCGGCTTGGTCTTCGACCGCGGGGTTCCACCACGGGTCGAGTAGCAGCACGTGATCCGCGGCGGTCAGGTTCAAGCCCGTGCCGCCTGCTTTGAGCGAGATCAGCATGACGGGCGGCCCGCTCTGGTCCTGGAAGTGGTCGACCACCGCGGCTCGGTCCCGGGTCGATCCATCGAGCCGGCAGAAGCTCATGCCCGCTCGCGTGAGCTGGGGCTCGACCAGGTCGAGCAGCGAGGTCCACTGCGAGAACACCAGCGCCTTGTGGCCCTCGGCCAGCGCTTCTTCGAGGGTGCGTACCAGCAGCTCGAGCTTGGAAGACCCCTCGGCGCTGCGACCCGGGAGCAGCCCGGGGTGGCAGCAGGCCTGGCGCAGCCGGAGCAGTGCCTCGAGCGCCGCGAGCACGCTGCCGCCGGCCTGAAGTTGCTGCACCACCTCTTTCTGCGTGGCGGCGCGAATCGCGTCGTACATCTCGCGCTCGCGGTCATCGAGGATGCAGCGCAGCACCACCTCGGTGCGTGGCGGGAGATCGCTCGCGACTTCTTTCTTCATCCGCCGCAGCAGAAAGGGTCGCAAGCGCTGGCGCAGGCGGTCGACCGCGATCGGGTCGCCTTCGTTGATCGGCCTTGCATACCGCTCTTGGAAGTCGTGGCGCCCGCCGAGCAGCCCGGGATTGACGAAATGGAACTGGCTCCATAGCTCATCCAGCCGGTTCTCCACCGGGGTCCCGGTGAGGGTGAGGCGGAACCGCGCCCGCAGCTCGAACGCCGCGCGCGCCGCCTGGCTGTCGGCGTTCTTGATGTTCTGCGCCTCGTCGAGCACGACCATGGCCCACTCGGTCTCGCCGAGCTCCGAGATGTCGTTGCGCAGCGTGGCGTAGCTCGTCAACGTTACGTCGGCGCCCGCGTCGAGGCGGCGGCTCGCGCCGTGGTAGAGGTTCACGCGCAGCGACGGCCGAAAGCGCTCGATCTCACGTTGCCAGTTGTAGAGCACGCCTGCAGGCGCGACGACCAGGCACGGAGCCTGCACCACGCACAGGGCTTGCAGCGTCTTGCCCAGGCCCATGTCGTCCGCGAGCATGCCGCCGAGGCCCGCATGCGCCAGAAACGCGAGCCAGTCCACACCGCGCGCCTGATAGGGGCGCAGCGTTGCGGTGAGGTCTTCGGGCAGGGCAGCGGTCGGTATTGCGTCGAAGCCGTCGACCAGAGCGCGCAGGCGCTCGAACGACGGCGGTGGCGGTTGGTCGAGCGCTTCGCACAGCCGCACGAGATCAGGCATCGCCGCGGCGGGCAGCGCGCCGCGTTCGCTCTTGGCCGCAACCAAGTCCGCGACCAGGTGACCGCAGCGCTCGAGGAACCCCTGCGGCAGCGCGGCCCAGCCGCCCTCGACCAGCGGCACGAGCGCTTC
This sequence comes from Polyangiales bacterium, assembly GCA_044450485.1. Classification (GTDB taxonomy): domain Bacteria; phylum Myxococcota_A; class Polyangia; order Polyangiales; family JAFGIB01; genus CAVZVA01. Next base: position 1,861 of record JBIOJD010000078.1, read on the forward strand.
TCCGCGCCGAAACGCCCGCATCACCGCTTCGGCGCTCGCGTGTCGCACGTGAGCACCGTCGCGCGAGCTGAAGCCGAGGTCGAAACGCTCACCATCGAGCTTGAGCTCGGGCTCGAGCGCCGCGGTGACGAAGCAGGCTTCGAGCCCTTCGCCTTCGATCGCGGCGCCGTCGAAGGCGCGCAACCGCTCGGCCGCCTGGACCGCGGCCAAGCCCGAGAAGCGCTCGGTATGGCCGATGCGCAAGCCGAGCCGCGCTTCCATGTCGGCGATCAGCCGGCGCTCTTTGGGCTCGTTGCGCACGGGCAGCGGTCCGCTGAGGTAACGCAGCTTGCCCCCGTCCACGCGCGCGCACGGCGGATCGCCGTACACGATCAGCGGCAGCACACCGAGCCCATCGGCGCCGTAGTCGGTCTTGAACAAGAGCCGCGGCGTCATCGGGGTGGCGCTCGGCAGCAGCTTGCTGTGCACCGCCACGCTCATGCGCTCCCCGAGCGCAGGCAGCACGCGTCCCACCAGATCCGCCACTTCGCCGAATTCGTATACGCGGCCCTTGCGCAGCTCTTCGACGTCGCGGCTGCTCAGCTCGAGCTCGCCGACCGGGCGCAGGACGCCACCGTGCAGCACCGCACCGTTGTCGAAGAGCTCGGTGATGTTCGGATCCTGCTCGGCATGGAGCCGAAAGCCGTTGTCGTGATCGTCGAGCCGTACGCGGATCACCGAGCGCGGCTCGCCGAGCGTGATCGGTTTGTCGTCGAGCTCGACGTCTGTGCACTGCGCCAGCGCTGCAAGCACGCGCGGCATCAGCGGTCGCGGGATCTTGCCAGAGGTGATGCCGCCGAGCGCGAGGTCGACCGCGAGGTCGGCCTCCGCCACCCCGAGGTCGTCTTGGTTTCCGCGGCGCTTGAGCTGAGTCAGCCGGTTCTGCAGCGGCACCAGCTCGTTGCCCCGGCGCAGCCAGCGGTCGAGCCGCAACCACCCTTGATCACGGCGCAGACGGTACGCGAGCTTGGCGGTCGGCGCGGAGAAGCCGGTCAGCTCCTCGCCGCGTGCGAACGCTTGGCTCACGAACAGCGCGCTCGCCGCCACGTGGACGCACGCGTCCTCGTCGCTGTCGCACTCGCACGACCAGTCGAGGTGGCGCGGAGACAGAAACACTAGCGGCGAGGCCATCCCGCCGCGCGTGATCACGCGCAGCTCGAGCTCCTCGTCTTGGACCCGCTTGCCGGTGACCGTGGCGCTCTGCACCAGCACTTCCGCGCGCTGCCACACCTCTCGGCTGCACTGTGCTCGGATCGCGTCGACCAGCTCTTGCATCGGGCTGCGTAGTTTAGCAGACGCAGCGCCAGCCGTGCTGTTTGCTTTGTGGTTGCGGTCTCCTACGGGACCGCGCTTACATTCTGCGCGCAGCTCGGATAGCGCAGATAGCCCCGGCGTAGCGCAAGAAAGCGCTCGAGCGTGGACTGCCAGCCTCGTTCGAGGGTTGCGATGTCCTTGGCGGCGAGCAGGCCTTGCAGGCTCGGGCGATCTCCGAGCAGCTCGATCAGCTTGTCCGTGTCGAAGCGCGCGCGATGCAGCTCGAGCAGGGCCCGTGCGATTTCGAGGCCCGTGCGCACGGGTCGGAAGGCGCGCGGATCCTGCACCTGCAAGCGCAGGCCAGAGCAGCGCTGCATGGCATAGGGTCCGCGTGTGGGCGTGAACGTCGTCGGCTCGACGGTCACGCCTGGCAACTTCGCTTCGCTCACGCGCCGCGCCAGGGCCGGCGCGTCGATCCAAGGCGCGCCGAGCTGCGAGAAAGGGTGCTCGGTGCCGCGCCCGACGGAGAGATTGGTGCCTTCGAGCAGGCCCACGGCCGGGTAGAGCAGGGCGGCGTCGAAGCTCGGCAGGTTGGGCGAGGGCTTGTTCCAGTGGAGGCCGGTCTGGTCGAAGAGTTGTTCACGACACCAGCCCGAGGCTTCGATCACTTCGAGCTGGGCGCCGATGCGCTCTTGGTCGTTGATCAGCCAAGCGAGCTCGCCCGCGCTCAGGCCGTGGCGGATGGGCAAGGGGTAATGGTTGACGAAGCTGCGCAATGAAGGGTCCAGCATCGGTCCCTCGACCGCCTCGCCACCGAGTGGGTTGGGTCGGTCGAGCACGAGCACCGGCACGCCTGCCTCGGCCGCGGCCTGCAGCATCGCGTGCAGCGTGGACATGTAAGTGAAGAAACGCACGCCGACATCGACGAGGTCGATGACCACGACGTCGAGCCCGGCGAGCATCTCTGCGCTCGGCCGGCGCGTCTTGCCGTACAAGCTGTAGACCGGAACGCTGCGTGACGCGCGCGCATCGGCGACGGACCCTTCGTGCTCGGCGTCGAGCCCGTGCTCTGGGCTGAACACCGCGCGCAATAGCACCGCAGGGGCGTGCTCGAAGATCGAGAGCGTGGTCTCGCCGTCCGCGCCGCGTGCCGCCACGTGCGTGAGCAGTCCTACCCGCTTGCCCTTCAAGCGCGCAAAGCCGGTGCGCCGCAACACGTCGATGCCGGTCTCGACTGGGTGTGCGGGCGACCGTGCACCGCGTGCGCGCTCGAGCGCGCGTACGGCGGCATCCGCGATCGCGCCCGAGAGCGCGATCACGCTGCCCTTGCCGTCCGGGTGCACGCGGTTGCTGAGCAGCACCACGAACAGGTCGCGCTCCGGGTCGACGAAGAGCGAAGTGCCGGTGAAGCCGCCGTGGCCGAATGCGCGTGGCGAGAGCAGCGTGCCCCGCGAGCGCGAGTAGCGGCTACGCACGTCCCAGCCGAGCGCGCGCACGCTGTCGCCGAGGTTCACCGGCTGCGTGAAGCGCTCGACCGTGCCGGCGCTCATCACGCGCACACCCTCGAGGCTCCCCGCGCCGAGCAGCATGCGTGCGAAGCGCGAGAGGTCGAGCGCGGTCGAGAACAGTCCGGCGTTGCCCGCGACGCCGCCGAGCCGATACGCGCGCGGATCGTGCACCACGCCGTGAATCAATTTGTAGGGCCCGCCCGGGTGCCAGGGCGACGGCGGCTGACCCGCTGGCCAGGAGGGTGGCAGGGGTGTTGCCGCTGCTTCGGGCCGGTCATCCACCACCTCGGTGGGTGCGATGCGCGGCAGCAGCGAGGCTGCGGGGTTGTAGCCCGTGTCATGCATGCCGAGCGGCCCGAAGAGCTCATCGCGTGCGAACGCGTCGAGCGGTTTGCCGGAGACGCGACCCACCAGCTCACCGAGCCACAGGTAGCCAAGGTCGCTGTACACGAAGCGTCCGCGCGGGGTGACGGGGTCGTGCGCGAGCATCGCGGCCACTGCAGGACCCGGGCCGGCCGCGAAGTCCCGCAGCGGATCCTCGATCGGCAGACCCGCGGTGTGCAGCAGCAGGTCGCGCACGGTGATGGCGCGGGTCGCTTTGCGGTCGAGCTCGGGCAAAAAACGGTACGCCTGATCTTCGAGCCGGAGCTTGCCGCGCTCCGCCAGGAGCAACACCGACGCTGCGGTGGCGACCGGTTTGCTCAGCGACGCGAGGTCGAAGATCGTGTCCTCGGTCATCGCCGCGCGCAGGGGCACGAGCTGGCGCTCGCCGTACGCGCGCAGGAACGTGATCCCATCACGCCGTCCGACCGCGACTACGCAGCCGGGCAGATTGCGGGCCGCGATCGCCTCTCGCACGAGCCGATCGATCTCGGGGATGTCGAGCGGGGCAACTGGGGCTACGCGGGCGTCAGCCGCAACGCGTGCTGCTGCGGGCGCCTGCGGAGCGCTCGGCAAGGGCGTGGCAGCGGCTCGACCCGAGCAGCCGAGCAGCAGCAGCACACACCCGCGAAGCAGCCGCGGCGCCCACGACGCCATGGCTCGATCATAGCAGCATGCGATCGGCGCGCGCAGCGAGCCGTTTGGGGCTACCATGATCGGGTTTTCGGCGTGGGACGGATCAAACACATGATCTCGACGTTGATGGCCGTGAGCTCGCCCCACATGCGCGAGCTCGGGATTAAATTCCTGCGCTCGGGAGATCGCGTTGCGGTGAGCATGCTGCCGTATCGCGAGGACCTGGTCGGCGATCCGAGGACTGGCGTCCTGCACGGTGGCGTGGTCACGACTCTGCTCGACTCGACTGCGGGCGCGGCGGTGATCTCCGCGCTCACCCTGCCGATGCCGATCGCCACGCTCGACCTGCGCATCGACTACCTGCGACCGTCGACACCTGGCCAGCCGCTCTACGCCCGCGCCGAGTGCTACAAGCTCACTCGACACGTCGCCTTCGTGCGCGGCACTGCCTACAACGACGATGCCGCAGACCCTGTGGCCTCGGTGTCCGCGACGTTCATGTTGCGCACGCAAGCCCTGCCGCACCCGCCGCAAGGATCAGGGTGATGGCACGCGCTCCGGACGAGGCCCTGCGCGCGGCCCGTGAATCGGGCGAGCTCCCGCAATTGCTCGGCGCCATTCCCTACCTGCGCCTGATCGGGCTCAGCGCCGAGGCGCGCGAGGGCGACTTGGTCGTGCACATGCCAGGGGACCCGCGCCTGATCGGGAACCCGGTGCTCCCCGCGCTGCACGGTGGCACCGTGGGTGCGCTGCTCGAGAGCACGGCGATCCTCAAACTGTTGTGGGAGACCGACATCCTCGAAGTGCCCAAGACCATCACGCTGACGGTCGACTACTTGCGCTCGGCACGCTTGGCAGACACCTGGGCCCGCGCCAGCATCACGCGCTTTGGCCGTCGGGTCGCGAATGTGCAAATTCGGGCCTGGCAGGAACAGGAAGATCGTCCGATCGCCGTCGCGCACGCCCATTTTCTGCTGCGATCCCCACAAGATTGAGGCATTCGGCCCGGCCCCCCCTTGATCGCCGTGCAGAATTGGGACACGCTCCCACATGTAGGACGGTAGGACACGCGGCCTCTGGGCCGGTCCAAACCGCTTGCCGACGAGGAGTGCTATGCCGGGCGAAGAAGGAACGGGCCTCCACGCGTTCGATGACATCGACCCGGTCAGCACCGTCAGTGCCCTCAACGTGATGCCAGAGCCGCAGTCCGCGGCGCTGCGCATCGAAGATGACGGCGACTCGGACGAAGACTTCGAGCCGACGACGGCCGCGCCGCCGCCTCGCCGCAGCACGGTGCCACCGCTGCCGCGGGCTCGGGCTGCAGGTGCCAGCTCTTCGTTGCCGCCACCCCCGCCTCGGCGCGCCGGAGCATCGTCGCTGCCACCGCCGCCGCCGCGCGGAGGATTGGGTGGACGTTCCGTTCCACCGCCCCCACCGGTCCTCGCGCGGCCCGAGCCCGCCGTCGGCATCGCGATCTCGGACGACCCCGATGAGCACGATCAAGACACCAAAGTCGTGCCGAATGCATTCGAGCACGATCCGGAGTTCGCGCCCACGACCGCCGCGCCACTGCGCGACGCGCCGGCCATCGATGCTGGCTTCGAAGCGTTCGATGAGCCGGAGGAATCTGGCAACGGACGCCCGATAGAGGAGCACGCCGACACGACCGTAGCGCCCCAGCTACGCGCTCGCAGCGGCGGCATCGACGACACGGCGCTGCTCGAGCTCTCCGCGACGACGGTTGCGACGAACATCGACATGGAGTGGGACGAGGAAGAGGTCGAGACCAGGCTGCGCGATGACGCGGGCGTGCTCGACGCTCCACCGCTGCGGCCGGTGCTGTCTGCCTCAGGCGGGCGTCCCTCTCCGTTTCCGCCGCCGATGCCCAGCGTTGCTCCGGCTCCGTTCGGGCAACCCTCGCCCTTTGCGCCGCAGGCCGGTGGTTTCGCGACCGACTTCGGTCACGCCCAAGAGTGGGAGAGCGAAGAAGAGGCGATGACGCGCGTGCTGCCGCACGACGAAGCGCCGGCAGACTGGGCGCGCGGGCGGGGCCAGGGTGTGCTCGGTTGGCTGCCGCGGGTCGATCCGCGGCGCTTGGCGAGCTCCGTTGCGACCCTCGTCGGCGAGGATGCACGACGCGCGGCCTCGAGCAACGTCTGGGCCTGGGGCGGGTTTGCCGCGGTGGCGTTGATCGCGGCGGCCGTGGCCGCGTGGGCTTGGCGAGCGGGCAGTGCGTCGGCCACGGTCACCATGGTGGTCGAGCCCAAGGACGCGGTGGTGGCCCTCGATGGCCATCCGCTCGCAGGACAGACCAGCCCGTTCACCTTGCAGCACGTCAAGCCCAACGCCGATCACGTGATCGAGATCAGCCGCGCGGGCTACACCTCGCAGACCCAGCACATCTCGCCGAAGGCCGGCGAGCTGCTCGCTATGCCGCGCATCGATTTGATCGCGGAGCGCGTGGACACGGGCTTCACCCTCACGTCGCTGCCCGCTGGCGCCACGATCTTCTTGGATGGCCACAAGCTCGACGAAGTGACGCCGGTGCGGGTGGTGGACCTCGCCGCGGGCATGCACGTCGTGCGGCTCGAGTACGGCACGGCCTACCAACCGTGGGAGACGCAGGTCCAGGTGGCCGGCGGTCAGGTGATCGAGCTTCCCACCGCGAAGCTCGCACCCGCGGCGCCTGGCAGCGCTCCTGCAGTCGCAGTGGTCTCCGCGGCCGCAGCGCTGCGCCGCGATGAGCCGAAGCCGGAAGCCCAGCACGAGAGCGCGAGCAAGAGCGGATCGACGAGCTCGCACCATCATCACGCCGCCCCGTCGCAGCCCGCGTTCACGCAGACTGGCTTCGGACAGAGTGGATTCGGGCAGCCGGCGGCAATGGCTGCGCCTCGTCCTGCAAAGGTGGTTGCGCCACCGGCCAAGCCCGCGCCCGTCGCTGCGGGTGGCGGCACGCTGCGGATCAACGCTCGCCCTTGGGCACAGGTGTTCGTCGACGGACTGATGGTCGGCAACACGCCGCTGCTCAACCTGCCGATCGCGGCAGGGCACCACCGGGTCAAGCTGGTGAACCCGCAGCTGGGCATGAAGAAGACCCTGAGCATCGACGTCCGCGCCGGCTCGGTGACCACCAAGATCGTTCAGTTGGACTGACGATCAGTCGTCGCCGAAGCGGATGCCTTGAGCCAGCGGCAGATCGGCCGAGTAGTTGATGGTGTTGGTCGCGCGGCGCATGTAGCTCTTCCATGCGTCGGAGCCGGCTTCGCGGCCACCGCCGGTGGCTTTCTCGCCGCCGAAGGCGCCGCCGATTTCCGCGCCGCTCGGGCCGATGTTGACGTTGGCGATGCCGCAGTCGCTGCCTGAGGGCGAGAGAAACGACTCGGCTTCGCGCACGTCGCTGGTGAAGATGCACGACGACAGGCCCTGCTCGACCGCGTTGTGGAGCGCGATCGCCTGTTCGAGCTCGCGGTAGCGCATCACGTAGAGGATCGGCGCGAAGGTCTCCTCGCAGACGATCGCGGTTTGCGCCGGCATCTCCACGATCGCGGGGTGCACGTAGTAGGCGTGGGGGTAGACGTCCTGCAGCACCCGATCGCCGTGGTGAGCACGGCCGCCCTCGGCACGCGCCCGGGTGAGCGCGGCTTGCATCCGTTCGTAGGCGACGCGATCGATCAAGGGTCCCACCAGTGTCTGCGGATCGAGCGGCGAACCCATTGGAAGCTTGGCGTACGCGCCCCTGAGGCGCGTGAGCAGGTCGTCGTAGACGGTCTCATGAACGAAGAGACGCCGCAGGCTGGTGCAGCGCTGGCCCGCGGTACCCACCGCGCTCCACAGGATCGCCCGCGATGCGAGCGCGAGGTCCGCGCTCTTGGTCACGATCATGGCGTTGTTGCCGCCGAGCTCGAGCAGACAACGACCGAGCCGCGAGGCGACGATCGGCGCGACGACCCGACCCATGCGGCAGCTTCCGGTCGCGCTCACCAGCGGAACGCCCGGATCGCGGGCGAGCGCTTCGCCGAGATCTGCGCCGCCGATCAGCACCTGGGACAAACCCGGCGGCAGCTCGGGGAGCTCGTCCAGCGCGCTCTCGAACAGCCTCTGACACGCGAGGGCCGTGAGCGGCGTCTTGTCCGACGGTTTCCACAGCACCGGATCACCACAGACGATGGCGAGGGCGAAGTTCCAAGCCCAGACCGCGGCTGGGAAATTGAAGGCGGTGATCGCTGCGACCGGGCCGAGCGGATGCCACGTCTCCATCATCCGGTGACCCGGGCGCTCGGACGCGATGGTGAGCCCGTAGAGTTGACGCGACAGCCCGACCGCGAAATCGCAGATGTCGATCATCTCCTGAACTTCACCACAGCCTTCTTGCAGGATCTTGCCCGACTCGAGGCTGATCAGCGTTCCAAGCGCTTGCTTGTGCCGGCGCAGCAGCTCGCCGAAGCGGCGGATCAGCTCGCCTCTGCGCGGCGCAGGCACGACACGCAACGTTGCGAACGCTTCGGCCGCAGTCGCCACCGCGTGTTGCGCCGCGGCTGTATCGTCTAAACGCACGCGCGCGATCTCGGCGCCGTCGATCGGTGACCGTACTGCCGTCGGGCCGTGAAGCGCCGCGGGCGTAAGTCCGAGCTGCGCGCACACCTCGCTCGGGGTCATGCCAGAGCCTCGCGCTCGTAGTGGCGGCCGAAGCGATTCTGCAGGAAATCCTGCAGCGAAATTTCCTCTTGTCGAACGAATCCCCGTGCAGGCAGCTTGCCCTGACGTTGCAAGTCCATGACGGCGCACACAGATGCTCCGGTCGTGATCTGGATCGCGGACAGCTCCCGGCCCATGACCGCCCGGTGGTAAACCTTCTTGGTGTAGGTGTCCTGCACCATGCGCCCGCCGCGCAGCCCGTTCACGGTCACGAAGACCAGCACCACGTCCTGCATCGTGATCGGGACCGCGCTCTCGAGCACGTCGCGGAACAGCTCGCGGCGCTCGCACAGCCGCAAGTCGTTGCACAGGAAGCTCACCAGCTCGCAGTGCCCGGGATAGCGGATGGTCTTGTAGCTGAGCTGGTCGACCTTGCCGAGCAGGCTTTCGCACAGCGTGCCGAGCCCGCCCGAGGTGTTGAATGCCTCGTACGTCACACCATCGAGCGAGAATTGCTCGTGGCCCTCGAGGGCCAACGCCTCGCGCAACTGGCCGTCGTGGATGATCTGGCACGGGTTGCAATACTCGTTGATCAGCCCGGCCGTGCTCCAGGTCAGGTTGTACTTGAGCGCGTTCGCAGGAAACAAAGGCAGCGCGCCCACGCGAAGCTGCACGCGGTGAGGTTTTTCGAAGCGCTTGACCAAGTCGCCGGCCGCGATCGAGATGAATCCGGGCGCGAGGCCGCACTGGGGAATGAGCACGCTCTGCGCGTCGGCGGCGAGCTTGCGGATCTCACGCGCGGTCGCGACGTCTTCGGTCAAGTCGAAGTAGTGGACACGCTCGGCGTGCGCGGCGCGCGCGATTGGCAGGCTCAGGTAGTAGGGAAGGGCGTTGATCACCGCATCGCGTCCCGAAAGCGCGCTGCGCAGGGCTGTCTCGTCGGTGATGTCGAGCGTGCGGCGTTCGACGTCGGGACGAATCGCATCGAGCGCAACGCGGTCGCGATCGGCCACGCACAGCTCGTAGTCACCGGCGCCCGCCAGCAGCTCCGCGATCGCCACGCCGATGTTGCCCGCGCCCAACAGCAAGACACGTGTCATGCAGCAATTCTAACCCGGATCCGCGATCGCGTCCGCTTCGCGGATACTCGGTCACCGCACACGCGCGCCTACAGCTCGAGGATCATCCGGTACACGAGCAGGGCGCGAATCGGCGCGTAGTAGCTCTGCTGGCCGTAGAGCGCGTCACCCGGGCGGATCAAGAAGGTGAGAAACAACAGATCGTTGCGCGGCAGCAAGCCGAGCCGCGTCACGGCGTTGAAGCCAAATGCCCATTGCGCGAAGTGGTGGCCCGCGCGCGGAAGCTCGAGCAGCTGGAGGTAAGGTCCAATCCCACCCCAGCGCGGGTGCTTCAGGAAGAGCTCGGCCTCGAAGCGCGTGAGCTCGCCGCGATCGTAGACGCTCGTGTAGTACCAATCGAACGAGCGGTCCTTGCGGCCTTCGTAGCGGGCTGCCAGCGTCGTTTGCCCGACGAAGTACTCGTTGAAGGGGAGGAGCAAACTCACCCGTCCCTCGCCGTACGGGAAGCGCTCCGTGCCCGGCGTTCGTCCGAACAGTGGCGCCATGCCACGCCGCGCGCCGCGATCGCAGCGCACGCAGTAGCTGTCTTTGCCTGCGTCGAAGACGAGATCGCGCCACACCGCGCGGTACGCGATGGTGGCGCCGAAGTTGAGGAACAGCACCCGGAGATCCGCGCGTGCGAAGGCATCACCTTCGGGATACGCGGGAACGGCCGCGGCCGCGACCGTCAGGTCGTTGGCCGATCCGTAGACTTGCAGCCGGTGCTCGAGCGTGAGCTGCGCGCCGGTGCCGAAGTAGTCTGCGACGAAGAAGGTCCCGGTCGGTTGGATCGCGAGCATGAAATCGCGGCGTTGATCGGCGCGCGTGTGACCCGCACACGCGAGCACGGCCAGAGCCGCCACGACCCAAATCACGACGCACGTCTGCGGCCGAGGTGGAATGCCTCTGCTCCTTGCGGATCGGCTCATCGAGGATGCGGTGGGCGGGACAGGGTTCGAACCTGCGACATTCGCCTTGTAAG
>JBIOJD010000079.1:0-12406 GCA_044450485.1 Polyangiales bacterium
CGTCGACGCCGCGACCCTGCCGTTGCAGCCGGGTGAGGCCCTCCGCTCGGGCACGGCTGCCCAAGTGCCGCTCGTGATAGGCACCAACCGCGATGAGCTCAACCTGTTCATGGCCGCCGCGTTGCGTGAGCTCGACAAGCCGATGAGCGACGAACGCGCGACCGAGGTGTTGAGCCGCGAGCTGCCAAGCCGCTCGGCCGAGCGGATCCCCTCGATGCTCGAGACCTACCGCGGATCGCGGGCCTCGCGCGGGCTGCCCTCGAACAATCGGGCGTTGCTCGGAGCGATCCAGACCGACTTCCGCTTTCGCATGCCGAGCATCGCGTTCGCCGAGGCGCACGGGTCACGCCAGCCAGAAACGTTCATGTACTTGTTCACCTACGAATCACCAGCCATGCGCGGCGCACTGCGCGCGTGCCACGCGCTCGAGATTCCGTTCGTGTTCGGGACGCTCGACGCGCCGCTTCAGGATCGGTTCGTGGGCAAGGGGGAGGCCGTCGAGGCGTTGTCTCAGACCATGATGGACTCGTGGCTCGCGTTTTCGCGCAACGGTAACCCGAGCACCGAGGGTCTCGGTGCATGGAACGCCTACGAGCCTGGGCGGCGCGCTACCATGGTCTTCGACCGCGCGTGCGCGCTGCAAGACGCCCCATTCGAGGAAGAACGCGCGAGCTGGACAGGGGTATTCGAACGGTAGCCTGGCGGTCGCAGTGCTCGGATTGCGTTCGAGCAATGCCAGCAGCTGCTGGTCGCCGGCCGCGCTTGCCGCGTGGGCGCAACGCGGTCAGGGTGGAGCGAGCCAATGGCGGTTTCGGGGAGGACCCGCCCGTCTTCACCGCGAGGGCCCATCATGACCGCTCACGCCGGCGAGCCAGAGCTCGCCACCCCCAAGGAGCGCATCGCCAAGCTGCGTCGCGTAGCCAGCGAGGTCACCGCGCCTGCGGCTGTGGCCGTCGACCGCGACGCGCGCTTCCCGCGCGAGACCTTCGACGCGTTGAAGCAACTCCGCATGCTCTCCGCTTACGTGCCGCGCGAGCACGGTGGCTACGGAGCGAGCGTGGCGGAGCTCTTCGCGATGACCGAGGCCCTCGGCGAGCGCTGCGCCTCCTCGGCGATGGTCTTCGCCATGCACCAGATCCAAGTCGCGTGCCTGGTGCGGCACGGGCTGCGCGCAGAAGCCTTCCGCGACTACATCGGGCGCTTGGTGAGCGAACAGCGCCTGATCGCATCGGTCACGTCGGGAAGCAGGCGTCGGCGGCTCGGTGCGCACGAGCATCAGCCCGATCGAGCGCGACGCAGACCGCTGCCGGCTTCGCAAGGACGGCACGGTGGTTTCCTACGGCGAGGTTGCGGATGACCTGCTCATCACCGTGCGTCGCGCGCCCGATTCGCCCATGAACGATCAAGCGCTCGTGCTGGTCGCGCGCGCGGACTGCTCGATGGAGAAGACCGGCTCGTGGGACACGTTCGGCATGCGCGGCACCTGCAGCCCCGGATTCGTCGTGACGGCAGTCTTCGACGAGCGCCAGATCGTGCCCGATCCGTTCGCGGAGATCTCCGCGCAGACCATGTTGCCCTTCGCGCACCTGCTCTGGAGCGCGGTGTGGCTCGGCATCGCCAAAGACGCGGTCGGCCGAGCGCGGGCCTACGTGCGGGACGTGGCGCGCCAAACGCCTGGTGTGACGCCGCCTTCGGCGCTGAGGGTGTCCGAGGTGGCGGTGACGCTGCAGACGATGCGCGCGCACGCGCACGATCTCGTGCGGCGCTACGACGAGCTGCTGGCGGGCCCGGATGCCGGGCGCGAGGTGTTGTCGAGCACCGGGTTCGCGATTGCGATGAACAACTTGAAGGTCGCATCATCGCGGCTGGTGGTCGAGATCGTGATCTCCGCCATGCGCATCTGCGGCACTTCTGCGTATCGCAACGACACGCGCTACAGCCTCACCCGGCACATGCGCGATGCATGCTCGGCCGCGCTGATGATCGGCAACGACCGCATCCTCGGCACCAACGGCGTCCTGCACCTCGCCGTCAAGGAAGACGTCTTCAGCGATTTGTTCTGAGTCAGCTCTGCGCGCTCAGCCCTTGAAGCGGATCGCGGCGGTCAGCTTGACGAGATTCATCAGCACGTTCGGGACACGCCGGAACAGGTGCACGGAGGGCTCTCGTTTCTCCTTGACCCGCACGGGGATCTCTTCGATCGCGATGCCCTCGCGCTCGGCACGGATCACGAGCTCGCTCGCAAACAGGTCTTTGTCGACCACGCAGCGCGCCGCGATCGGCAAGAGCGCGCTCCTGCGGAAGGCCTTCAGTCCGTGGGTGTCCGTGCCTTTGAAGCCGACCGCGACCCGGAGCATGGAATTGATCACGATGCTGCCGAGGTGCCGGGTCAGGGGGCGCTCGTCGCTCGCGCCTTCGGCGAGCTTGGAGCCGATCACGAGATCGACTTCGCCGCGCTCGAGGATCTCGAGCGCGCGCGCATAGAAGTCGGTGTCGCACAGGTCGATTTCGTCGCAGAACACGTACTCGCCATGCGCGCGCAAGATGCCTTCTCGTAGCGCTTTGCCGTAATTGCCTTGGCCCGGCGATCCCACCGAGAAGTGGTCGAGCTGCGCGAAGCGCTGAGCGAGCTCCTCGCAAATCTCGACCGTGTGGTCACGAGAGCCGTTCTCCGCGAGCAGCAGCTCGTACGACCAGTCGAACGCCGCGAGCCTGTCGACGAGGTCCAGAACCGCGGAGGGCAGGATGCCCTCTTCGTTGTAGATCGGGATCACGATCGTGACTTTGGGGTCGGTCTTCGTCATCGGATCTCCCGCGCCGAGCTCGCGGCGTCGCGACCGGCGATCAAGGCATCCTCCATCGACGAGTAGTTCCAGCCGCCGTAGCGGCCGCACGAGATGATGCGGTGCTCGGTGAGGAACGGGACGATCGCAGCGAGAGCGTCGTAATAGTGGCGGTCGAAGACCACGTAGGCATGGTCGATGCGCCGCAGCTCCGCGAAACGAATGTCCGACTCACGCCCGATGATGCGCATCTCCACCAAGGCGCGCGCGACTTCCGGCAGGAGCGTGTCGAGCACCGGGGGCTCGCGGGACGCGAGCTCCACGTACAGATTGGACTTGCCCGGCGGCGCCATGTCCGCGCTGAACGCCGAGTAGCAGCCGACGCGATAGAACGGGAAGCGCTCTTCTGGGACGTACACCCAGTGGAGGTCGACGCCGCAAGGCTGGTCGAGCGCGACGTCGAGATAGTACAAAGCATTGCAACGTAGGCGCTTGGACGCCATCACGATCTCGGGCGGTGCGTCGCGCAACAGGCCGATCAGGACGTCGAGCGGCGCGGTCGAGATCAGCGCTTCGTACGCAACTTCCCCGTCGTCGAACACCAGCGTGCGCTTGCGGAAGTCCACGGCTCGCGGCGCGTGGCCGTAGCGCGTACGGCCCAGAAGGTCGCGGCTCAGCGCATCGGTCAGCTCTCCGATGCCTTGCTTGGGATAGAGGAAACCGGTGTTGTAGCCGAGCTCGCGGTCGTTGAGCCCGACCGCGCCCGCGATCACGTCTTCGAGCTTCGGCCGCGGCACGAAGCGCGAGCACCATTCGGCAGTAATCTCGCGCGGGTGCACGCCCCACAGCTTCTGGTTGTAGGGGATCATGAAGTGCTTGCTGAAGCCATCCCCGAAATGCATCAGGCAGAACTGCTCGAAGTTCTCGGGTGGGGGCGCGCTCTGCACCAGCGCCTGCGCGCGCAAGTAGCCGGTGAGACACTCGTAGGCGATGGCGGGCGGCAGGCCGTAGGTGTTGGCTTGGTATGGATAGCGCGTGTACACGCCCTGACTGAAGATCCGACTCCTGCGTTCCACGAACACCAGCCGGTCGCCGAGCAAGCGCTCGATCCAGGCTTTGATCGACGCGTCGCGCAGGTGCAGCAAGTGGCCCGTGCGGTCGAAGCGGTAGCCGTCCCGCTGCAGCGTGATCACGTGGCCGCCGGGATGGTCGAGACGCTCGTGCAGCGTGTAGCCGTTGCGCAGGTGGTGCGCGGCCGACATGCCGGCCAAGCCGGCGCCGAGGATCTGGATCGGCTCGGAGCTCATCGTGTTGCCCGCGGGACTTTTGCCGAGCGCCGCGCCAGCGTCAACCCGAGGCGCACGCCGCAGCCAGCAGAAGGTGCGCCCGGTCGAGCATGACCGCGATCGGCCCACACGCGGCCGGCACGGCGAGGGTACGACCCGCCTCGACGGTCACCGCCTCCGCGCCGCTGCCGATGACCGCTGCGCCTTCGATCACGGTGACGGCGCGCAGCGCGTTCCAAGCGGGAAGCTGGCTTTGCCCAGTGCCATACGCGCGCGCCACGCGCAGCCGGGTCGAGCGCAGCGCCGCGTCCGGTTCGGGCCCGCTCAAGAGCTCGCAGCGCGCACCGTGGTCGAGCGCTGGCCACCGGCAGCGCGCGCGCAGCTCGCCGCGGGTATCGAAGCGCGTGACAGCCAGCGCGTGCTCGAGGTGTAGCTCGCGCGGTTTGCCGTTTGGGTCGAGCCGTCCGGCTGCATCGTAGCGACGCCCAAAGTCCCAGTAGCGATAAGTCACCCCGCGATGGCCGGGCGCCACGTGCTGCGGCTCGATCAAGGTCACGCCGCGTCCCACGGCATGCGGTGTTCCGGGTGTGAGCAGCACGAAATCGCCGCGCGCGACCGTCTCGAAGCGCATGAGCGTGCGCAGGTCGCCATCCGCACCGAGCATGCGCCGCACGTCGGCTTCGCCCACGCCCGGACGAAATCCGAGGTAGAGCCCTGCGCCCGGCTCGTGCGCCACCACGTACCAGGCTTCGAGCTTGCCCGCTTCGTCCGTCGCGAGGCCGCGGTAGTCGTCCTCGGGGTGGATCTGCAGCGACAGGTCGTCGCGAGCATCGAGCCACTTGACCAGGAGCGCAGTGCCCGTGCCTCCCGTGCGAGCTTCGTCACCGAGCCAGGCTTCGGGGTTGGCTGCGACCACGGTGCTGAGGCGCTCACCTGCCTGCGTCATGCTGGGAAATTCCGGACCGGCCGACAGCTCCCACGACTCGCCGACGGTCCTGTCCAGGGCGTCCTCGATGCCCAAGTTGTGCTTGAATTCCCTCAACAAACGGGTGCCGCCCCACGGCGTGCGCGAGGCCGGCGTGAAGTTGTCGGGGCAGAGGAGCGTGGGCCGGATCAGCACGGCGGAAGCCTCATTCGTCGGAAACTTGGCTCTCGGCCACCTACATGTAGACTCTGGCCGATGACCGAGCGAGCGAGGAGGTCGAGCATGGCGTACAGCGGACCGGAACGTCGGATCCACAGGGTCTTCGTCACGCGCAACACAGAGTACCACGTGCGCAAAGACACTTGCGTCGCAGTGCGCGACCGAGAGTCGGGTGCCTGGCTGACACAGCACTTCGCGCTGACCTTGCCGGTCGCGGGCGCCATTCGCTTCTTCGACAGCGGCGCGTTGAGCGCCAACCCCGGCCTGCCTCAAATCGGCGAGTCGATGTACTTCGAGGACGCCGGTCACGACCTGGTCACGAGCGCCGTGGTGTCGGTCGAGCGGCCGAAGCCCGAGCAAGTGACCGAGTACGCGGGTTGAGGAGCCGCGGGGCGCGCCGGACGCCGGCGCAGCCCCCGTGCTATACACGGCTGCCACATGTCGGAGCGCATCGTGCGAGTCGTGGCGGCCGTGATCGAGTCCGAAGGCCGCTATCTCATCACGCAGCGCCGCAGCACGGCGGTGCTGCCGAGCTTGTGGGAGTTTCCGGGCGGCAAGGTCGAGCCGGGCGAGCGCGACGAGGACGCGCTGCGCCGCGAGATCCGCGAGCGCCTCGACGCCGACGTGCGCGTGCTCGAGATGATCTCGTTCGTGCGCCACCCGTACGAGCGCTACACGGTCGACCTGCACCTGTATCAGTGTGAGCTGCTCAGCGACGTGCAGGTCCGCGCGGTGCAGGACTTCCGCTGGATCCGGTCGGACGAGTTCGACCGCTTCGACTTCACCCCAGCCGACGAAGCCTCGATGACCAAGCTCCTCGACGAGCGCTAGCGCTCAGGTTGGCGCTACGGCGCGACCGAGCGCGACGATGTGCACGAGCAAGGCCTGCAACGCGGCGTCGAGGTCTCCTTTGTTCTCGGGCGCGAGCTCGATCTCACCCTGCACGAGGCTCATCAAGGCTGGCTGCGCGGCTGCCACCACGTCCTCTGAATAGCTGCCGGCGCGGCAGGTGTGACCGCGGACTTCGCTGTCTGCGATCAACTGATCGAGCGCGGCATCGAGGTCATCTTGCGTGACGGCAGAGAGCCGCGGGCCGAACGCTTCGCGAAACGAGAGGAACGCGACCAGGAACAGGAAGTACGACAGCGCCTGTCCGGCTGAGGTTTCGAGCATCGTGAGCTCGTCCGCGACGAAGCCCGCGAGCGCCGGCTGTTCGCGCTCGAGCAGGCGAAAGGACGCGTGAAGGCGCGGCTCGAGCAAGTCGCCGGCCGTGAGGCGCCGCAAGACTTGCGCCACCGCGTCCTTGTCGACCACGGCGTAGCCCGGGGTTGGGGCCAGCGCACCTGCCTGGATCCACATTCCCGCACGATACGGCGGCTCGCCCCGGGCGTCAGGTTTCCGGGTCCCCGAGCGTGTGCGGGGCGCGAGGCGGGCTCACTCGTCGTAGAACAGAGGTGGCCGCTTGCGGATGAAGCGCAGGATGAGCTCGCGGGCGTCCTGCTCGAGACGGTCGAAGCGCACGCCGATGCCGGGCTCGGAGTCCATGTCCATCGGGTCGCGCACGAACCGCACCGTGCCCGGAATCGATTTCTCGAAGCCGCCCGGGAGCGTGACGAGAACTTCGACCCGGGTGCTGACCGGCAACGTCAAGTAGGTTGCGACGAACACGCCACCCTCGGCGATGTCTCCGGAGAAGCCGACGAAGAAGTTCGATTCGGTCGTGGCGCCGATGTTGGCTTCGAGCTGCTCGCGCTTCCCCGTATGCTCGGGAGGCTGAAGCGGCTGTGCAGCAGCGGCAGGTGCAGGCACTGCGGGCGCCGTCGGCGCGTACGCCGCTGCCGCCGGCGCGGCGGGCGCGGGCGGTGCCGCAGCTGCGGGTGCGGCAGCGGGTGTCGGAGCAGGGACGTGCGCCTGGTGGGCGACGGCCGGTGGTGCCTGCCTCTGAACTTCCGGTGCCGTGGGCTTTGCGGCCGCCGGTGCGCTTGGCGCGACCGGTGCGGGGACGACGGCCGGTGGCGGCTTCGAAGGTCGCGCCGCCGTAGCTGGCGCGGCAGCCGACGCCCGTGCCGTCGGGGCAGCGGCCGCTTCTTTCGGAACCGCGGCTGGCGCCGGGATGGCCGGGGCTTGCGACGCCGTCTGGGTCGACGGTCGCGACGGTCGCACCGTCAGCGCCTGGCCCAGCGGATAGAGCTTGCTCATGACCTCGGCCAGGGTGCGGGTCGCCGAACCAACGCCCGCGTGGCGGGTGCTCACGTCTTGCAGCAGAGCCATGGTCTGGCTGAGAGAGCCCATCGCATGGCGCACGCTGGCCTTGCCGTCGACCTCTGACGAGGCGCGCTCCGCTTCGAACAGCGCACCGACTGCGTGCGCGATGTTCTCGGCCACGCTCAGCACGTCGGGAGGGATCTGCGGATCCTTCTGCAACGCTTCGAGCACGGTCCCGAGCATCTGCCGGCTTTGGGTTGCAACGGCTGCGCCGCTGTAAGTCATCTCCAGTCCTCTTGCATGCTCGCGGCCGCGTTGGCTCCGCGAAGGAAGCCCATCATATCCTCGACCCGACGCCCTGACCACCGTCGTAGTCGTCGCGGCCCATCGTTCTATTGCAACGTCGGGCCCGACTCGATCTTGCCGAAGTGCGCTTCGTGCTTGGCGATGGTCTCGGCCAGCGCCATGTTGAAGCGCTTGGCGTGTTGAGGGGACATCAAGATCCGAGAGAGCAGCCAACCGGCCTTGCCCTGCACGAAGGCAAAATCGAGCACGAACGTGTCCTGGCTGCTGGCGACCTGGGCCAGGTTCGAGAAGCGCCCCTTCGCAATCTCGTCGTCGGCCTTGATCACCAGCGCTTCTTGGTCCTTGGGTCGGCCCGGGTTGTCCATGGCAAGCTTGTAGCATGGACGAGCTCCGGTTCTGCCCGTTCTGCGGGGAGGCCTTCGAGGGCCACACGCACTGCCCCGAGCACGAGCTCGAGCTGTTGCCTTGGGCGGCCCTGGCGCGCGCCGAACGGGTGGTCTCCGAGCACGAAACCCTGGCCTGGTTCTCCCCCCGCTTGGGGCGCGGGTGGGTCGCGGCTGGCGCAGTCCTGTTCTTGCTCGCCTTCGTGGCCCTGCCGCTCGGCCGGGTACACGGATCGGTCGAGATGGGAGGCAGCATGCTCAGGCTGGCGCTCGCCGGCACGCCTCGTCTGTGGCTCGTGCCCGCTGCGGCCTGGGCGGTGCTCATGATTCTCTATCGCAGGCGCACGCCGCGTGCGATGCGAGCGGCGCGGCTCGCGGTCCTTCTGGTCGGCGGCGTCCCCGCGTTCGCCGCGATTTCCACCTGGCTGTCTTCACGCCACGCCGTCGCACTGCTCGCTTCACGCACGGGTCAAGAGCTTCGGTTGGAGCTCGGCGCCGGCGTGTACCTCATCGGCATCGCGACACTGACGCTGCTTGTGGCCGGCATGCGGCTCGGCGTCGGTCAGAGTCTGCAGGCGCAACGAAATCAGGGACGCAGCGAGTCGGGCCGATAGATGTAGCCCTGGTGCTGAAACACGCAGATGCGGTCGCGTCCCTCGTGCTTGGCTTGGTAGAGCGCGCGATCGGCGGCCTTGAGCAGCTGATCCTTGGTCTTGATGTCGCGGCTCGGGTACACGGCGACGCCCACGGACACCGTGATGCGTTCGGCGGCATTGCGGGGTAGGGCGACGTTCTCGGTGCCGACCGCGCGCCACACGCGCTCCGCGACCGACAGCGCGCCCGAGAAGTTCGTGCTCGGCAGCACCAGCAGGAACTCTTCGCCTCCGTAGCGTGCGACCACGTCCACTTCGCGCACGGCCTTGAGCAGTCGCACCGAGACCTCGCGCAGCGCTTGGTCTCCGGCGTCGTGGCCGTGGCGGTCGTTCACGTCTTTGAAATGATCGACGTCGACCATGATGCACGACAGCGGCTCGCGGTAGCGCTCCGCGCGCTTGAACTCCTCGTTCATGCGCGTGTGCAGGTACCGGTAGTTGTACAGGCCGGTCAGGTCATCCTGGATCGCGAGCGTCGCCAGCCGTTGACGCGCCTTGCTGATTTGATCGTGCATGCGTTTGAGGCGCAGCAAGTTGTGCAAGCGTGCGAGCAACTCGCGCTCGTCGAATGGCTTGCACACGTAGTCGTCGGCTCCGATGCGCAAGCCTGCGACGCGGCTGTCGCCGTCGGCCTTGGCCGTGAGCAGCACGACCGGCAAGAACGTCTCCTCGGCCGAGGTCTTGATCAGGCGGCAACAATCGAGCCCGTCGAGACCGGGCATCATGATGTCGAGCAACACGAGGTCGACCTCGCCCTCGCGCGCCTTGGCCAGCGCCTTGTGGCCATCCTCCGCGGTCGTCACCTCCATGCCCTGCAGCTTCAGCAGGGTGACGAGGTACTCGCGCGTGATCGCGTCGTCTTCCGCGACGAGAATGCGCGGAGTCGTGACGCTCGGCTGCGTGGATTGGGCTTGCGACACGGAGGCCTACTCTACTGTTCCCCGGCCCCGGAGCCGGGAGAGCCTAACACGAGGTGATGGCCGCATCAAACCGAGCCCGGCCCCGGGCTTTCGCCTTTCTTCGGCCCGGTGAGGACGTATACTCGAAGAACGGCACGGGGGTTGCTTACGGACCCGACGGCCACACACGGGAAGGAGCGTTCGAGGTCTCTTGGAGCTCAAGCAACAGCTGAGGCTCTCTCAGCAGCTGGTCATGACGCCCCAGCTGCAGCAGGCCATCAGGTTGCTGCAGATGTCGCGCATGGAGCTGGTCGAGACCGTGCGGCAGGAGCTGCTCGAGAACCCGGTGCTCGAGGATCAGAGGGAGATCGAGGGCGGGAGCAGCGCCGTAGAGCGCGCCGTCGCGACGCCTCCCATGGCAATCGACGGTGAGGGTCCGAGCGAGGGTCCGGGCGACCTCGGCACGCGGGCCGCCGACAAGAAAGTCTCGGAGATCGACTGGGAGCGCTACATCGAGAACCACGCGATGCAGGCGCCGATTCCGGGCGGTTCCTACCGCGGTTTCGACGACCTGCCGAGCTACGAGACCACCCTGAGCAAGGTCGAGGATCTCGTGGACCACCTGGAATGGCAGGTGCGGATGAGCGACATGGTCGAGGATGAAAAGCGCTTCGCCGCGCTCGTTCTCGGCAACCTCGACGACAAGGGCTACCTGACGCTCGACGGCCTCACCCCCGAGCAGGTCGTGCCCAAGCTCGCGCAGGAGGCCGATCTCGACCCCGAGGACGCAGAAGAGGTGCTGAAGCTGATCCAGCGCTTCGATCCGGTCGGTGTGGCGGCGCGCGATTTGCGCGAGTGCCTCCAGATCCAGGCCGAGCACTTCGGCATGGATGCGCTGGTGCTCAAGATCATCGACGAGCACCTGTCTGACCTCGAGCGCCGCAACTACCAGGGGGTCGCCAAGAAGCTCGGGGTCGAGGTCGAGGAAATCTACGACGTGGCGCAGGTCATCGCCGAGCTCGAGCCCCGTCCCGCGCGCAACTTCGTCTCGTCGCAGACCGCGTACATCGAGCCGGACGTGTGGGTCCACAAGGTCGGCGATCAGTACTTCGTGGTCGCCAACGACGACGGCATGCCCCGGCTCAAGATCAGCGGCTTCTACCGCAACGCGATGCACGGGCAGCCCGCGGCCAAGGAGTACATCCAGAACAAAATGCGCAGCGCGCAGTGGTTGATCCGCAGCATCGACCAGCGTCGCAAGACGATCGAGCGCGTCACCGAGTGTATCGTGGCCAAGCAGCGGGATTTCTTCGAGCTCGGCATCGAGCACCTGAAGCCGATGATCCTGCGCGACGTGGCCGAAGAGGTCGGCATGCACGAGAGCACGATCTCGCGCGTGACGAGCAACAAGTACGTGGCTACGCCGCGCGGGCTGTTCGAGCTCAAATACTTCTTCAACAGCGCGATCCGCCGCTCCTCGGACGAGGACGACATCGCTTCCGAGAGCGTGAAGCAGGCGATCAAGAAGCTGATCGACTCCGAGGATCCGAGGCGGCCCTACAGCGACCAAAAGATCGTCGAGCTGCTCGAGCAGCAGAAGATCATGATCGCGCGCCGGACCGTGGCCAAGTATCGGGAGATGCTGGGGCTGCTCAGCTCATCCAAGCGCAAGAAATATTTTTAGATTAGTCGATGCATTCGCAGATTGGGCATTGCTTCGGGGAATCGGTCGAGCGCGACCGGCGTTCTTCCCTGAGCAGGCCTCGTGACGTGCGGGCCGGCGGAGCCACGCGCGGTAGCTTGTCTTCGTCAACCCGAGCTCGAGACACCCTGGTTTCGTGAGGAGCGCATGCACATCGAATTCACGTTCCACCAAATGGAGCCCTCGGACGCGATCAAGGCCTATGCCCAGGACAAGCTGAGCAAGCTGGAGAAGTACTTCAGAGCTCCTCTCGATGCGCAGGTCAGGTTTTCCCTCGAGGGGCATTTGCACTGCGTCGACGTGGGCATCGGCGTGGGCGGCGAACGGCATCAGGGCCGCGCCCAGCAAGAGGACATGTACGCCTCGATCGACGTCGTGGTCGACAAGATCCAGCGTCAGATCCACCGCGCGAAGGAGCAGCACAGCAACCATCGGCGCGGTCCGCTTCCGGGTGACACGCCGGGCGAATGAGCGGAAGCCCGCGCTTTTGCGCTTCCATCCGAGCGGCGCGTGCGGCAAAAGTCGCTATACTCGGGCGCGCAGGGGGGACGGTCCGGGTGGCCAGTCCCCCCCAATCGCTTTCAAGAGGCCTTAGTCGTGCGCCTGGCGGATGTGCTCAAAGTCGAGAGAATTCGCACCGATCTCTCCGCCAAGGACAAAGAGGGCACGCTCCGGGCGCTGGCGCGATTGTTTGCGGAGGGTGACCGCGTTCTGGACGAGGAGGCGGTGTACCGCGCGTTCTCCGAGCGCGAGCGCATGGCGAGCACCGGGGTCGGCAGCGGGATCGCGATCCCGCACGGCCGCGACGACAAAGACGAGTTTCGGGTGGTGCTGGCGATCAGCCCCGAAGGCGTCCCGTTCGACTCGATCGATGGACAGCTCGCGCACATCTTCGTCGCCGTTCTCGGACCTCTCGGCAACCCCGCCGATCAGCTGAGGATGCTGGCGCGTATTTCCAGGGTATTGCGTGACCAGGCCGTGCGCCGCCGTTTGCTGGCCGCTGGCTCGAGCGAGGACGCCCTCCAGATCGTGGTCGAAGAAGAGC
>JBIOJD010000080.1:0-12062 GCA_044450485.1 Polyangiales bacterium
AGGAGGAATGGTATGAAGGAGCTTGCTTCAAAGTCGCCGCTCAAGGC
Source organism: Polyangiales bacterium (assembly GCA_044450485.1). Classification (GTDB taxonomy): domain Bacteria; phylum Myxococcota_A; class Polyangia; order Polyangiales; family JAFGIB01; genus CAVZVA01. The sequence continues at coordinate 48 of JBIOJD010000080.1, forward strand.
GATCATCCTGTTGGGCTGCTTGGCCCTGGCGCTGACGGCGGTTGGCTGCAAGAAGAAGAGCACCGGCGGAAGCGACTCGGGCGTGGACAGCGGCCCTAGCAGCGGCGGAACCGGCGGTGGCGCTGGCAAGGGCACCGCGGGCGCAGCGGGCGCAGCGGGCAAGGGCACGGCTGGTTCCAGCGGCAAGGGCGGCACTGGCGGCACTGGCGGCACTGGCGGCACCGGCGGAACTGGTGGCACTGGCGGAACTGGTGGCACCGGCGGCACTGGCGGCACCGGCGGCACCGGCGGAACTGGTGGCACTGGCGGAACTGGTGGCACCGGCGGCACTGGCGGAACTGGCGGCACCGGCGGCACGTGTGCCGACGCAGGTGGCGGCACCGACGCAGGTTGCTGAGTCCCGTTCGTAGCTGAGCTGTAAGAGAGAGGTCGGACTGGCACACGCCGTCCGGCCTCTCTTGTTTCCGTCGCTCTCGGCTTCGACGGGATCGGATCGCAGGAGCGCGCGACGCGCTAGACGGACGCGGCATCGTCCGTGGCCAGCGCCTTCGTGGTCATGCGGCGCAGACCCTCAGCGACCTCCGGGCGCCTGAGGGGGCCGTCGTAGAGCCCTATCAGCTCTTCTAGCGCGCGCACGTGGCCGGCCGCACCGGCATCGCTCTTGGCGATGCGGCGCCACAGCAGGCGCTCGAGCGCGTGGTAGCGCGTGGCCCGTCGCAGCGCGATCGCCAGCAGCCCCACCGCCTGTGCGTCCTCGGGATCGAGTCGCTCGGCCCGCAGCGCATAGCTGGCCGCAAGACCGGGCCGTTGGAGCTCGTCGAGCGCGATCGCGGCGGCCTCGCGAAGCGCGAGAGCGCGCGCTACCGGGCTCGTGCCGGGCGCACGTGCGCGCCGACGCGCATCAGCGAGGCGAAGGCCCGCGCCGTGGCGCGTCGCATTCCCTCCGCCCAAAGGAACGAGCAACCGGAGGACGAGAAAGGCGATGAAGGCGAGGCCAGCGACGACCAGCGCGATGCTTCGAGCTTGTTCGTTCACGCGCGAGCTCCGGGCTTCGCAGCAAGATACACCAAGAAGCGGGGCGTCTCGTCGTTTGCTGCGACCGCCGAAGTTCTCTATCGTCTGCGGCGTGCGCACGAAGCATGCGGCCTTGCTCGGCTCCGCCGTGGCCGCATGGCTCACGGCTGCGTGCAACGCGCACCGGGGCTCGGGCGCGACGGACGAGTTGTCCGCTTCACCGCAATCGCAGACGAACGAGCACGACGAGCCGCCCGCGGGGGCAACACCCGAGGACGCGGTCGAAGCGATGGCGAAGCGACGTGCGCGGGCCATGCTGCCGGATGGCCCCATGCTGCGGGCGGAGCTGCGGCAAGGCGGACACCGCGATCAACTGCTCGTGCTGCGCGGAGGCAACTGCTATCGAGTGCTCGCGGCCGGGGACGAAGGCATCGAGGATCTCGACCTCTTTCTGTTCGACCCCAACGGCGTGCTCACGCAGCAAGATCCGGCTCAAGATCGCTATCCTACGCTCGGCGTGCAGAGCGAGCTTTGCCCGCCGGTGAGCGGCGCCTACCGCCTGCAAGCCTCAGCGTACAAAGGCAGCGGAACGTACGCCCTGCGCGTCTACCGCACGCCTTGAACAACGGCGAGGGCACGCCCGTTGACTACGTCGGCCGACGCAAGCGACCGCTGGCAGCCCGCGAGCGAGCGAAGCGAACCCCGCGTGGGGTGGGGCCCCAATCCGGCTTTGCCGGTTGGGGCGGGGAGTCGCGTGACTCCCCGTTCATAAAGCGAGATCGTAGGGCATCAGGGCCAAGGGCTCGCCGGAGCCCAGGTGCTCGAGGGTCAGCGCCATCCGCAGCAGCGAGCGCATTTGCGCTGGCAACGAGATCGGCGCAGCCGTTCCAACCTGTGTCGTGTCTTCGGCTTTCACCGATGAGGACGTGCCCAGGATGTAGTCGAGCAAGCGATTCTTGCGCGGGGGACGGACGTCCACACCGGCGTCCGGTCCCAGCCCGGCCAGCGCGCGCGCGCGGATCAACGCCGAAGACAGGCCGCCCAAGCGGTCGACCAAACCGAGGCGCTGCGCGGCATCGCCCGAGTAGACGCGTCCGCGGCCGACTGCATCCACGGCCTCGACCGACATTCTGCGCCCCTCGGCCACGCGCGAGAGAAACAGCCCGTAGTAGTTGCGCATCAGGTCGGCCAGGGCTGCGCGCTCCTCGTCGGTGAAGGGCCGGAAGATGCTTTCCGCGCCCGCGCGCTTGCCACGCTGGAAGTTCTCGATCTTGACCCCGAGCTTCTCCGCGAGCTGCGCCACGTCGACCTTGCCGTAGAAGATCCCGATCGAGCCCGTCAACGTGGTCGGCTCAGCCCAGATCTCGTCTGCCGCCGACGCCACGTAGTAGCCGCCGCTCGCAGCCAACGCACCCATCGAAGCGACCACGGGCTTCTTCTCGCGCGCTCGGCGCACCGCGCGCCAGATCTTGTCGGAGGCCTGCGCGGCGCCGCCCGGGGAGTCCACCCGCAGCACGATCGCGCGGATATTCGGATCGGCAGCCATGGCGTCGAGTGTGTCGATCACCGTCTCACCACCGGTCATGTGGATGTCGATGAACGGGATGTCCACGCTTTCGCCGTCCACGATCTCGTCGTCCACCACCACGACGCCGATCGCGGGTCGTTTGCCCCAGGCCCGAGGCTCGTCTTTGGGCAGCTCGCGGGCCATGCGTTTGCCGCCGAAGATCGCGAGCCCTTCCTCGCCGAAATCGTGCTCGTCTGCGGTCTGCTTGACGAGCCCTTCACGAATCGCGGAGCTGGCCAAGTGCGGGCCGCTGTCCATGATCTGGGCGATCTTCTCGCGGGATTTGTGCAGGTCGGCCGCGAGATCCGAGAGCACGCGCTCGTGCGCGTCGTCGAGCAACGAGGCGGTCTCTCGACGTGCGGCGTCGCTCATCTGGCCTTGCGTGTACTGTTCGGGGGCGCTCTTGTAAGGACCGATGCGGAGGAAGTCGGCGCGCACGCCGATCTTGCGCAGCGTCTCGCCGAACAGCATGACGCTGCTTGCGCTGCCGAGCAGCCGCACGTCTCCGGCAGGGTCGAGCAGCGTCGAATCCGCGGCCGCGCACGCGTAGTACTCGGCCCCGCTGGCCGAGTCGACATGGCACACCACGGGCTTGCCGGCCGCACGCAGCGCCCGAATCTGCAGCCGCAGCTCCTGAGCATAGGCCAGACCCATGCCCGAACTGCGCGGCCTCAGCAGCACCCCGCCGACCCGCGGGTCACTGCGCGCACGCTCGAGCGCCAGGACGGCGGCGATCTGCGACCGCGGAGACAGGCCCGAAAGCTCGATGTCGACGACTCGCACGAGCGGCCCGAGCCCCGGCCGGTCCTCGCCTTCGGCGCGGAGCATCGCGTACCAGCCGAGCTTGCCGGCGAAGCCGTCGCCCGAGGTGCCGCCGAACATCGCGCTCGCTTGGCCGGCGTTCAGTGCGAGCTCCGCCACGACGCGTAGCGCCGAGCTGGGACGACCGAGATCGTCGACCTCCACGAGCCCCGCAGCCGTGCCGAGATGCGGAAGCGCGATCACCAACCCGGAGCGCGCCGCCACGGGAACGTCGCTGCGCGCGCTCTTGACCAACGTCCCGTCCAGCGTCAGCCAGTCGCCGCCGAACGGGCGCAACCCGAGCGAGATCATCCCCGAAGAGGCGAGGTCGAGGCCGTCCGTCCCGAAACCGCTGCGGGAGACGAACAGATCGCGTCCCACCAACGACACGCTCAGCCAGCGGCTCGGCCGGAGCAGCGCGCCGACGTCGATCGCGGTGAGCCCGTCGAAGCGGCCGTTGCCCGACGCAAAGGTGCGCGTGGTCAGACCGACGCTGAAGCTGCCGCTCGGCGAGAGCGCGAGCCCAAAGGCAGCCATCCCGCGATCGGCGTCGCTCGCGCCAGGTGGACGTGCGGCCATGCGCGAAGGCCGGATGCTCTGCACGGTCACGCCGAGCGACAGCGGTCCGAAGATCGGGCTCGCGAGATACAGCGCGTCACCGCGGGCCAGCCAGTCGTCGCGGCGATCGACCTCGCTGTGCAGCAATGCGAGGCTGTACGCGGGAAGGCGTCCCAGCGCTGCGGGATTGACGTCCAGCGCCAGTGCGTCGTCCTGTAGCACCAGCGAAGACGCGGGCGTCGCCACCGGATCGGTCGCCCGATGGAGCTGCGCCCGGGCGACCGGGCAAGCACCGAACAGGAGCCCGAGCACGGCAATCGTCTGCGCAGCCCTCGACATGGCCCTCACATACCACCATTACGGAATGCGGCGCGAGGGCCTGGCGAAGCGCGCCGCTCACGCGTTAGCGTAGCCAGGGATGATGGTGAGGCAGCCCGCGCAACGCTGCGCCAGGTGGGCGCTCTCGGCTTCGTTGGCCGCCCAGATCCTGGTCTTCTGCGCGCCGCACGTGGTGCGCGCGGACGAGCCCACAGGACCGAGCGAGCACGCGCCGTCGAGCCAGGCGCCGCCCGAGGCCATCGATCACTATGCGAGGGGCCGCGAGTACTTCCGCGTAGGGCAATATGCCGAGGCGATCGTGGAGCTCAAGGCAGCCCTCGAGCTCGACCCCACTTCGCCCAACCTCGCCTACAACGTCGCGTACACGAGCGAGTTGCTCGGCAACGTACGCGAAGCCATCGACTACTACCGCAAGTACCTCGCAAACTTGCCGCAAACCGAGACCGAGGAACGACAGAAGACGCTCGCGACCCTGCGCAGGCTGGAGGGGCGCCTCGCGGCCGAAGCGGCGCCGCCGCCTGCAACCACAGAGACCAAGCCTACCCCGGCCCCGGCCTCCACCACCGGGCTCGGTCGTGCGGACGCGTGGTTCTGGGCGACGCTCGGAGGCGGGGCCGCGCTGCTCGTGGGGGGGACCGTCACCGGAGTGCTCGCGCTCGAGCGCAGGAACGAAGCTCGCGCCTTCGTGGTCGGCCGAGACGGCACCCTGGCGCAGCGTAACAAGAAGAGCGACCAAGCCAGCACGTTCGCGCTCGCCACCGACATCCTCTTGCCGGCCGGCGCCGTCGTGGTCGCCAGCGCCGCGCTCCTGTTCTTGCTCCGCGAGCCCGGCGACGAACCCCGCGGCGCCTCCCCCACCGCCTCGCTCACCACCAACGGCCACACCACGCTGATTACACTGAGCGGCCAATTCTGAGCATGAGCACCGCCAGATGATGCTCATGCTGGCATTGCAACGCCTGCCCTAGTCGCGCTGAGGGGTGAATGTCGGCTCCGCCGACAGAGGGGAGCGAAGCTCCCACTCCGCGTGGGGTGGGGCCCCAGCTGCGCTGGGGCGGGGAGTCGCGAGACTCCCCGTCAATAGGCGTGACTCCCCGTCAATACACCACGTAGGTGCGTACGGGCGTGCGGGAACGCAGCACGGTCACCCAGCGCTCGATGGTGCGGTCGAGCGCCTGGCGTGAGAGCCGCGCGCGCAGCTCTCGCAACGCGTCGGCCCGATCGACGCCCGCGAAGGCTTGACGCTGTGCGTCGTACGCGCGCTCGACCTCCGAGTCGGTGACCACCGTGACGCCGGTCAGGTTGGCGCTCAGGAAGTCACCGACGAGCGCTCGCCGTCGAGCGATGGCATCCAGCTCGTCCTCGCTGGCCGCGAGCGCCTCGAGCAGCAAGCGCAGTCGTTCGGGCCCACCCGCAGAGAAGGCGAGGCGCTTGCGCTCCCGCTCGATCGCGACCGCGCCCGGCATGGCAGCTTGAACGCGCCGTGCCTCGCGCGCGATCAACAGCTCGCCGACGATCTCGTTGAGACTGGCGCCGAGGGCATTGCTCGGCAGAGGCCCGAGCTCCAACGGCCCCTGGGTGCGGCCGCTCCACGCGATCCGCGCGCGCAGCTCGACGTCGCTCTGCAACACCACGTCGATCCCAGGGCCGGGCCCAGTTCCGCCCACGACAGCGGCCAAGCCGTCGAGCCGCACGGGTGCGTCGCCCGCGTCCGCACCCGCGCGACCGGCGGCGCTCAGCAGAGCGAGCACCATTGGCACGCCGAATCTGAACGCGCGCCGCATCGACGCCCTACTCGCTGCTCTCTTCGCCATCGTCCGTGTCCGGAACGCCGGCGCTTCGAGCGCGCGCACGGGGCAGCGGTCTGCGCTCGCGCAGAAACTCGAGGAACTCGAGCGCGAGATCGAGCTCGCGCACGGCGAGCAAATCGCACAGCTCGTGCAGGCGCTGGCGGCTCGACTCGGCGAGCGCAGCCCGCGTCTTGCGGACCGGTTGCGCCTTCTCCTGCTGCTCGACCTGAGCCTTGATCTGCTCCGCGGTCGGCACTTGCCACTGTTCACGTTCTTGCGCGTGGAGCCCGTGCGCTTCGAGCCAGGACTCGATCGCGATTCGCAGCCGCTCCGAACGAAACGCGAACCAGCGTTCGCGGTCGATCGGGAATGCCATCAGCACGTCTTTGAAGCGCCTGAACGCGCCCTTGCCGTCGATGGCGCCGACCAGCTTCTTGCGCAGCTCGGACTCTTCGATCGTGACGATGAAGCGCTCCATCCAACGGTACTGCTCGCGCGACGACACGGGATCGACCCGCAGATAGCCCGGATCGGCGGCGATCCGTGCGTGCGTCGAGGGCTCTGCGATCCCGTCGACGATCCGAACCACGTCCCCGGTCTCGAGGTTGAGGTAGCTGTGGACTTCGGGCGCGTTGTTCTCGAACGCGTCCTCGAGGCTCTCCCAAGCGATCGGCACTTCGCGCAGGGTTCCCGGGTGCGTGGGCTTTTCGGTCATGGGGTCAAGCGTGGCTCCTGGCGCGCCCGACGGCCACACGCCACCTGTTCATGTGTTGCTCGCGCTCGGCCGAGCGCATGGCGGGGCGGAAGCTGCGGTCGATGCGGTGCACGCTCGAGATGCTGGCCGTGTCGGGGAACACCGAGACGGCGAGCCCCGCCAAGTACGCGGCGCCGAGCGCGGTCGTTTCCACGCAGCTCGGCCGATCGATCTGCAAGTCGAGCAGGTCGGCCTGGAATTGCATCAGCAGCGCGTTCATCGATGCCCCGCCATCCACGCGCAAGCGCGCGAGCGGGCGACCCGCGTCTTGGGCCATGGCCTGGGCCAGCTCCGCGATCTGGAACGCAATGCCCTCGAGCGTCGCACGCGCCAGGTGTGCCGCGGAGCTGCCGCGCGTCAGCCCGCAGATCAGCCCGCGCGCGTCCGGATCCCAATGCGGCGCGCCCAGACCGGCGAGCGCAGGCACGAACGTCACACCTTGCGACGAGTCCACTTTGCTCGCGAGCTGCTCGATCTCGGAGGCGCTGCGGATGATGCCGAGCTGATCGCGCAGCCATTGGACCGCACTGCCCGCGACGAACGAGCTGCCTTCGAGCGCATACGTGGTCTGTCCGCCGATGCGCCACGCCACCGTGGTGATCAGTCCGTGCTCGGAGCGCACTGCGTCGCGGCCGGTGTTCATCAGCAAGAACGCGCCGGTGCCGTACGTGCACTTGGCTTCGCCCACGGCGAAACAAGTCTGCCCGAACAGCGCGGCCTGTTGGTCGCCGGCCATGCCGGCGATCGGCACCCCATCGGGGAGCTCGCCAAAGCCGCGGAGTCGGCCGTAGACCTCGGAGTTGCTGCGAACCTCGGGCAGCACGGACTTGGGCACGCGCAGCGCAGCCAGGAGCTCGTCGTCCCAGACGCCGCGTCGAATGTCGTAGAGCAGGGTGCGCGACGCATTGGACGCGTCGGTCACGTGCAGCACACCGCCGCTCAGGCGGTTCGCCAGCCAGCAGTCGATGGTGCCGAAGCACAGCTCGCCGCGCTCGGCGCGAGCCCGAGCACCGTCGACGTGATCGAGCAACCACTCGAGCTTGGTGCCGCTGAAGTACGGGTCGAGCACGAGGCCGGTGCGCTCGCGGAACTTCGGCTCGAGGCCCTGCTGCTTGAGCTCGGCGCAGCGCGCCGCCGTGCGCCGGTCCTGCCACACGATCGCGCGATGAATCGGACGGCCGGTCGCGCGCTCCCAGACCACCGTGGTCTCGCGCTGGTTGGTGATGCCGACGCCGGCGCAATCGCGCCCGTCGACCTTGGCGGCCGCCAGCGCGCCACGTACCGCGATGAGCACGCTCGCCCATATCTCGTGCAGATCGTGCTCGACCAGGCCGGGCTCCGGAAAGTGCTGCGGGAACTCGCTGGTGTGACGTCCGAGCACTTCGGCGCGGTCCGACAGAACGAGCGCCGTCGACCCCGTCGTGCCCTGATCGATCGCCAGCAGAAAGCGCGTCATCGTGAGCGAAGCGAACCTCGCGGGAGGGTGGGCCCCGACGAGCTTTGCTCGGCGGGCGGGAGGGTCGCGTGACCCTCCCGATATCAAGCAAATGAACAGGCTACTGCAAGCGCCGCGCGACTGTAAAGCGTGCGCAGCGATCAGGAACCGCCGCCCTCGCCCTCGGCCAGCTCGCGATAGTGGTCGTAGGCCGGCCCGAGCGCCTGCGCCACGGTCTGCCGCAGCTCCTCGAGCGACTCCGGGCTCACGCCCGCTTCCATCGCGTCGTCGAGCAATGCCATCGCCGCCACATAGCGCTTGCGCTCCACGAAACATCGCGCGAGGTCAGGCAGCACTTCGGCCTTGTCCGCGCCGAGCGCGAGCGCACGCTTGAGCAGCCCGATCGCCTCGCCGTAGCGGCCGCTCTCGACCCGCGCGCGACCGAGTAGCGCGAACGCCGGCGCGGACGCCGGCAGCTCCTGCCCGAACTGGATGCCGAGCCGCAGCACGTCCTCCGCCCATTCGGCCTGGCGCTTGCGCAAGTACGCTTCGCCCAGCGCGCACAGCGCACGCACGAGCTTCGAGCGCTCGCCGTCTCCGAGCGCCTGCCCCTGCGGCGTCCGCAGGAACATCGAGAGCGGGCCGGGCCAAGAGCCGAGCAGCGACACTGTCTCCTCGTAATCGCCACGCGAGTTGGCGGCCTCGGCTGCGGGCACGCGCTTGAAGTCGATCGAGAACGGCTGGTTCGGTCGCGAGCGCGCCAGCTCGGAACGGATCGCGTTGTGGATCACATCGCGCAGACCCTGCACGCTGATGGCTTCGGTACTGGCGCCGAGCTTCAAGCGCAACATCGGCTCTTGCTCGCCTCCGACCTCGAGCGCTTCGAGCCCGAGCCCGAACAGCGGCGCGAGCAACAGGTAGCGTCGGCCGATGTAGCGGCGGATGTCGTCGGAGCTCGGTTGCAGCGGGAGCTCCGGCTCGTCGCTCTCGGCGGCGAGCAGCGCAGCGCCGAGCCGCTCGCGCAGGTCGGCAAGCGCGAGGCGCTGCACGTCTTCGCTCCCGCTCAACGTGAAGTCCACGAGCGAGCTGTGTGGGCTATGCGGATCGTAGGCGACCGAGGAGATGCGCACCCCGGTGATGAAGGAGAACGCGACGAAGCGCCGCCCGATCACCTGACAGAGCTGGTCCAGCTCGGGGAGATCCTCACCTAGCTGCTCGAACCAGCCATCAGCGCGGACGTCGTCGAGGGCCACGACTTTGCGGGAAATCGGTTCCAAAACGTGCTCGAGCTCGTCAGCCCATCATAGAGCAGCGCCCACGTCGATGGGCAGTGTGCTGCGCGCTCACGAGCGCCTCATCTAGGACCCCGCCTTCTTTCGGTACCAATCCAAGGTGCGCCGCAAACCCACATCGAGGTCCACTCGGGCGCGGAAGCCCAGGCGCTGCTCCGCCTTCTTGATGTCCGGGACGCGCAGCTCGACGTCGGCAAAGTCCCAAGGCACGAACTGAATCTCGGAGCGACTGCCGGCCGCTTCGATCACCATTCGCGCGAGCTGGTAGATCGTGACCGTGCTGCGCGGGTTGCCGATGTTGAACGACTCGCCCACCGCTTCGGGACGCTCCAGACACAGCTCGATGCCGTCGACGATGTCGTCGATGTAGCACCACGAGCGGATCTGATCGCCCTCGTTGTGGATGAGCAGCGGCTCGTTCTTGAGCGCACGCACGGCGAACGCGTGCACGGCGCCCTCCCCGATCTGTCCAGGTCCGTAGATGTTGAACGGTCGGATCGAGCAGGTGGGCAGCTTGTGCTGAACGTAATAGTTGTGAGCCAAGTGCTCGGTCGCGAGCTTGGAGACGGCATACGTCCAACGCGCCTCACCCACCGCGCCGAGGCTGGTCACGTCGGCTTCGCGCACGCGAAACGCGTAGGTTCCGAAGACCTCGCTCGTGGAGAAGTCGATCAAGCGCTTGATGCCGCCCTGCTTGCTCGCAGCACGCAGCACGTTCATCGTGCCTTCGAGGCTGACCTCCATCGTGGTCACCGGGTTCTTGAGCACGGTGTCCACACCTGCGATCGAGGCCATGTGGACCACGTAATCCGCACCGCGCATCGCCTGCGTGACGGCGTCCATGTCGCGCACGTCGCTGACCGTGACCTCGATGTTGGGGTGGCGGTCGAGCCCGGCTTCGACCAGCGCATTGCGGCGCAGGGTGTCCAGGATTCGGATCCGGTTGTGCTCGCACAGGCGTCGGCACAACGCAGTACCGATGAATCCGGCGCCACCGGTGATGAAGACGTTCGCGCCTCGCAGCATCCCGCGAGTATAGCGTAAGCGCCCGGAATACGCCTGATTCGCGCGGCTTTACATCGGGCCATTCGGGCGCGAAGCTGAGGAGCACCGGAAGCACGCGCGAGTCGAGCCAACGTGTCGAGCCCAGCCGACGAGCCCCTGCAACGCGCGACCGAACGGCTGGTGCTTTGGCATCGAGCCGTGTCTGCCGCCGGCCCCGAAGCGGAGACGCTCGCTTGGCGTGGGCGCGTCGACACGAGGCTCGAGGTCGCAGGTGGCGAGCGGCTGCTGCACGCCGGAGCCAGCGTCGCCTACAGCTTCGACCCGCTCGAGCTCGACGACGTGATCGAGCTCGCCCTGGATCTGCTGCGCGACGCGCGCTCCGAAGCGAGCCACCTGGAAGTCGGCTGCGGGCTCGCGCTCGGCGAGCTGCTCGTCGACCCCGGCGCGGGCGCTCCCTCGGGCAGTGTGCTCGACCGCGCGCAACTGCTCGCGAATCGGGCGCAGGGCGATCAGCTCGTGCTCGACGAGCCCTGCAGCAGCCGCGCGCAGGACAGCTACTTGTTCGCACAAAATGACGTGCCGGGATCGATCGAAGGCCGCGTGCTCGATGCTCAGCACCCGCGCAAGCGCGACTGCCGCCAAGCGCTCGCCCTGCTCCACCAGGCGCCGCTTCCGCCCTCTGCTCGCAAGGCTTTCGAACGCCTCGCGGAGCTCGCCGCTACGCCCGGTCCGATTAGGATCGCCCTGCGCTCGGCCGTCCCCTACGTCGCGCTCGAGCGGCTGGCGCGGTTGAAGGAGCTGCTCGGTCCGCCGCTCGTGCTGCGGCTCTCGCGCATGGCGGGAGGGCTGCAGCCGCTCGGTGGTCTCAGCCTGGCGCTGCAACGGGCGCAGCAACTCGATGGCGCCGCGCTCGTGTCCGCAGGCGCAGACGCCATGAACATCGCCCGCGGCACAGCGGTCGGGCGCGAGCGAGCCGTCGCGGCGCTGCAGGGGCTGCTGGCGCACGCTGCCGCGCGAGGCGGACGACCCTGGCTCGTGCTCGAGCGCCCAGTCGAGCTCGATCCCGCAAGCCTCGCGGTCGTGATCGAAGCGCTCGCCCGCTCGCGGTCCGAATGCGTCGTGTTCTCGACTCTCGACGAGCGCAGCAACGTGCCCGTACCACTTGCAGCCAGCGGGGAATTGGTGGAGCTGCAGCTCGAGCCTCTGGTGGAGCGCGATCGCCCAGCCGTGGCAGCGGCCATGCTCGGGCTCGAGCCCGAGTCGCCCATCGCGCAGACGCTCGCCCGGCTCGGCGGGGACACGCTGCTCGGCATCGCCGCAGCCACGCGCACGCTCGTCAGCTCGGGCGACCTCGTACACGACTCGGATGGCTTCAGGTGGCGCGCGCAACCTCGTCATGCGGCGCTGCCGATTCCGATCGACGGGCTGATGGCGGAGCGTGTGGCCGGGCTCGAGGCCAA
>JBIOJD010000081.1:0-12005 GCA_044450485.1 Polyangiales bacterium
GCGCGTGCAGCAGCCCTTCGCGGTCATCATCATCACGGCCGCGTGATCGGGGCACTGCGGATCGAGGACCGCGGGCACATCGCATGTGACGTTCAACAGCGGGCTCTCGACGCCGCAGGTGCCCTTCGCCGCGTCCACGCAACAGCCTCTGAAGAACCCGCCTCCGGCGCAGGTCGCGCTGCCACAGGCCACGGGCGCTGCACTGACACCGCCCGTGCCGCTGCTGCCGCCGGTGCCGCCTGTCCCAACGCTCTGACCGCCCGTGCCACCGGCTGAGGTGCCGCCTGCGCCCCCGCTGCCGTTGCTCGGCATGGCGGCCCCGATTCCGCTGTCCGCCCCGCCGGTGCCGCCTGTCTGGCCGCCGCCCGTCGCACCGCTGTCCTTGCAAGCGCTGGCGGTCATCATGCTCAGGGCGAGAGCGAGAATACCCAGGAGAGATTTGTTCATCCAAATGCCTCGAGCTTCGCGCCAAAGCTACGCCCGTACGGCGTACGGCACAAGCGGCGCGAGGCTCGCAGCGCAGCCTAGAACCGCTGCGACGGGCTTTCGCTACGGGCAGCCGATGCGCTTGTCGGCCATGGCGAAGTCGTCGAGCCATGCGGTGAATCCGGGCGGAGCGGACTGGTAGTTGTTCCAGCCGAGCCGCAGCTCGCCAAACATGGAGGGGACCTCGGTGTTGTCGTAGTTGCCCGCGCCGTTCATGAACTCGATGCTCTTGATCTCTTGACCATCGAGCCAGAACTCGTACGCCTGTTGCGCCGAGTCGATGTACCACTCGGCGCAGTGCCAAGCGTCATCGAACTTCCAGTCGTACGAGCTGCCGTGCGCGAACTCACCGCGGCTCTGCGGTTGCACGTTGTAGAGCACTTGAAAATGCGAGCCGTTGCCGTCGTTGTTGAAGCCCTGCTTGCTCTCCTTGACGGTGTCGACCACGCGCACTTCGAGGTTGTCCATGTCGGGCTTGGGTGAGTGGCCGGAGAACGCGACCATCGTCGAGTGCACGAAGGCGTCCGGCACCGGCGTCTGCACCTTGAAGCGCACGCGGCCAAAGTGCGTGGTCGGGAGCATCATGGCGTCGTGATAGATGCGGCGCTCGCCGTTGTCGGTCGGCCCGATCTTCAACGAATGGGTGCCGGAGACGGCTTGATCGTCTGCGACCGCCACCGGGTCGCCGTGCTTGGTCCAGCCGGTCGGGATGCTGTTCACGGCCGTGGCCTCGAAGTCCTCGCACAGCAGGTAGGTGCCGTCCTTGCAGCTCACGCCGAATTGGCCGGCGTCGGGCGAGCCTGCATCGGGCGTCGTGCTGCCGCCGGTGCCGCCACCACCGCTGCTGCCGCCTTGGCCATTGCTTCCAGCGTCACCCGAACCGCTGCTGCCTGCGCCGCCACCGCTGCCACTGCTGTCGCCGCGGCTGCCTCCCGCGCCGCTGCTGCCGGCGGTGCCCACGGCCGAGCCCGAGCCGCCGCTGCCGGTGCTGCCGCCGACACCTTTGGCCGCCGAGCCGCCGCTCGGGCTCGCGCTGCCTCCGGACCCGTTGCCCTTTGCCGGCGCGACCTTTCCTTTGCACGCGCCGCCGCACACGAGAAGCGCACACAACATCGCCAGCGACGAGGCGCGCGTCATCGATCCATCCTCGTGCAGAGCGCGCTCACGCCATCAGTGGGAGCAGCGGTCCCTGGTAGTTCGCGCGGGTCTTGAGATCGCGGTCGCCGAAGTAGTTGATGTCGCTCAACCCCATCGCCTGAGCGATGCTGGTGAGCAAGAGGTTGTGGGGCACGCGATCGGTGCTCTGGATGGTGCGCAGGCGCAGGTAACGGCCGAGCTTGAGCACGCGGCCGCCGCCGCCAGCGATCACCGATGGGTGACGCGTCTCTTGGTTGTCGTGCCCGCTGTGCCCGAACTCGTTGTGCCAGAACACGATGGTGTTCTGCAGAATGCTGGCGCCCATCGGGTCGAGCGGGTCTTTCACCTTGTCGAGCTCGTCGAGCACGGCCGCGAAGTGCGAAGTGCTCCAGCGCAGACCCGTGCAGTATGCGTGGCGCATGTCGATCTGGTTCTGCCCGGACGCATTCCAGTAGTCGTGCACCAGGTTCTCGTGAAAGCGGAAGGTGTCGCCGTACAGCGCCGTGATCGCCGGGCTCTTCACGCCCGGCACGTCGGTGAACCAGTTCGGGTAGTCGTTCAAGATTTGCAAGGTCGCGACCCGCGAGCGCCCGCACGCGAACGCTTGCGCGATGACCTTGGCGTGCGCGCGCGCGATCAGCTCGACGTCGGTGTACGCGCTCACCGTGCCGTTGTTCGTCGGCACGTCCATACCGCTGGTCATACACATGGCAAGCGCAGCCGCGGGCATGCTGCCGGCTTGCGCCTGCAGGCTCACCATGGCGGCGATGTGCTGATCGATCTTGTCGCGCTCGGTGCCGACTAAACGCTGGCGCAGGCGCATCAGCGCGCTCGTGTCGTAGTCCGCGATCAGCTTCTCGCCCATGCTGTAGTCGATCTGGGGCACGCCTGCGGCAGGCGGCATGAAGTCTGCCGGGAACGCTTGCTTGAACACCGCGCGCGGATCGGTCTCGGGGTCGCGCGGGCGCCCGCCCTCGTCGTAGCTCATGCACTTCCACGTGCCCGAGCCTTCCACCGCCGCGGCCAGCAACGCCGGGGAAGGCAACCTCGAGTGCATGTAGAAATCGAGCGACGGGTGATTGTCGTAGTTGCCCATGCGATCGTCGGGCGGCTCGGCACCGGTGAGCACCGAGCCCTGCTCGTTGTGGCCGCAGTAGGCATGCCGGTCGGGGCGCGTCATCTCCTTGCAAACTTGGGTGTCGAGCCCGTCGAGCACGGTGATCTTGTCTTTCCACGGCGTGAGCGGGCCGAGCACCGAGTCCGCGTACTCGAACGTGAGATCGCCGAGCGCCATGTCGGTCGTCGGCGGGTCGCCGCCCGCGGTCGGGCGCGGGATCCAGTAGTCGCGGTCCGCGCCGTGCGGCGTGCGCACGGACAGAAAGCGCATCGGCGCCGCGGCGCTCTGCGCTCGCGCACGTGACATCCACTGCGGCACGACCGTGGCGCTGAGGGCGGCGCCGCCGACCAGCGCGTTGAAGCGTCGTCGTGTGAGGGTCATGGGCCGGCCTCCATGCGGCGCTCGATGAACGCGGGATGGCGCACGATGGCGACGAGCATCTCCTCGAGCGAGGTGCCGGTCGCCATCAACTTCTCATGCGCTTGCTGGGTCCAGGCGACCATGTCCGGAGAGCCGAGATCGACGCCCACCAGGAAATGCGTGAAGCGCTGCACGAAGCAGCTCTGGAACGTGAGGTCGTCCGCCAGCGCAGTCGAGTAGGCGTGCGCGTTGCTGAACATACCCAGCCCCGAGACATCGACGTTGGTGTCGACCGGCAGGCCGATGGTGTCCGTGGTCTGCCATTGGCCATTGCTGCCGAAGCTCTCGAATACCATGCCCTCGGGATCCGCCATGCGGTGGCACCCGCCGCAGGCCGGCGCGTTGCCGCGCGCGTCGACGATCTCGCGCACGCTCGCGTCGGGGCCGACCAGCTTCTTCAGCTCGGCTTGCACGTCGACTCCGGCCGGTGGTTTCAGATCGTTGTGGCACATGGCCTGGCGGTAGAGGCCCATGCCGCGGCGCACCACGTTGTCGCGACCCTTCTTGCCGTGACTGACCAGCCACGCGCCTTGGGTCAGGATGCCGCCGCGCTGCGCTTCATCGAGCTGCACCTTGGCGAGCCCGCTGCCCGGATGCGCAGCGCCGTAAAACTGCGCCAGCTCGGGCTGCGCCCACGTGTACGGCGCGGAGAGCAGGTCGCGCAACGTGCCGTGCTGGGTGACCACGACCTCGCGCACGAACGTGCGGAACTCCTCTTCCATGTCGGTGGCGAGCGTGGGGTCGAGCCCGACCTCTTGGGCTTGGCTGTAGAGCGTGTCCATCTGCAGCCATTGCCAAAAGAAGCTCTGCCAGGCGCTCGCGGAGTTGGCCATCAAGCGCCGCGCTTGCGCTTCGCGCTGATCTGGGTTGGTCAGGTCACCCGTCTCGGCGGCCTTGAGCAGCTCCGCGTCGGGGCTCTGGTTGGTGATGGAGAACGCGAGCAGGTTCGCGATCTCGCTCGGTGCGAGGACCGTGGGCGTCTTGCCGCCGAGCTCGGTGCGGTACAGGAAGTCCGGCGAGAGCAGCACCGAGCGCACGATGCCGCCGAACGCGTAGTCGTAGTCGTAGGTGGCCCGCAGGTTGTCGAAGAGGTTTCGAAGGTCGGGGATCTCCGTGCTGGTGAGCGTCCGGCGGAACGCCGCCTGGGGGAACCATGCGAGGAAGCTGTCCACGCATGCCGGGGTGCCGTAGTTGGTGCAACGCGTGGTCGTGTTCTTCTGCGCGACCACCCAACTTGCGATCGCGCGCGCACCGTCATTGAAGACACTGGCGTTGCCCATGTCGACCACCGCATTGGCCGCGATGTTGGTGATGCCGTCTTCGGCCGCGGTCTCCGGGATCTCGACCGCGGGTGCGCCCGTGCCGAACAGGCGCGTGATCTCGGCATTGAATTCGTCGGGGCTCAGACGCCAGATGCGCTGAGCGATGCGCGGATCGGCGGGGTCGCTACCGGAGCCAGGCCCCGCGCCTGGTGTCGTCGAGCCCGGGGTCGAGGCACCGCCTGGCCCGCTACCGTTGCCGGATGCGGACGGACCACCGCGGCCCGAGGCCTTGCCTTGCGTGATCTCACCCGAGCACGCGCCGAGCGCGAGCCCCGCCAACGCAGCGCTGAGCACGAGCCCGCAAAGCCGTCCCCTTCCAGAGACTCTCACAGGCTTCACCCACCGATGCGTCATCCCGAGTGCTTCTCCTGCGCGGACGCGAGGCCGGCCGCTCCGGCCCCGCGCTTCGAGCATGCCCTAGGAAGCGCTGCGTGTGTCCCCCACGAGTTGGGTCGGGCCTCACGTTTTGGCTGCGGGGATAACCCTACAGGTCCTTACAGAGCAACTCTCACGGTTCGACGTAGCGCCAGATGCCCTGGTCCCACATCACCGCGACGGCGCGGCTCGCGTCGCGCGCGTCCAGAACCTTCAGCGGCAACACACCTCAAACGCGGAGCACGCGCGGCACCGCTCGGAAGTGCGTGCGCAGACGCTCGAGGTCGCTGAAGTCCGAGGTCAGGACGACATCGCCACGCTGCGCCGCGGACGCCATGACGATCGCGTCGACCGCACCGCAGCTTCGTGTGATGCAGGCCTCGCCCGCACGCTCGGCCACCTGGCGTGACACGGGCTCGATGACCAAGCTGTCGAGCAGACGCCCGAGGCCTCGTTGGCCGCGCCACCACTCGGCGAGCACGACGGTCGGCACCGTCACGTCGTCGCCGCGTCGCTGCGCTTCGTGCACCAACCGCAGCGTCCTGCGATCGCGCCGCTCGAGGGCGATCATGGCGCCCGTGTCGAGGGTAAGCCCTGGCACCTGCGTCAGCCCGCCTTGCGCCGCTTCTTGCGCTCTGCCTCGTATGACGAAGAGCCGTCGAGCTCACGCCTCGCCGCCTCGAGCTCCTCCGCCGTGAACGGCTCGTCGACCGCCCTCTTGATCCACTCGCTCCAGGCCTCTTGCCGACGCCGCCGAGCCACGATCTCGGAGAGCAGGGCCGACAGGCTGACGCCCCGGTTCCTCGCCCGCTTGCGTGCCCATTGCAGGTCGTCCTTGGACAAGGTGATGCTCAGCTTTTCGACGTTGGCCATTTCTATCCTACCTCGGTAGGATATACTCCGACGCGTGAACTGGGTCAATGCGCTGACGGACCTCGATCCAGCTCTGATCTGGGGCCTGTTGTCGCGCGGGGTCGGGCTCGTGTTCGTGATCTCGTTCGCGTCGCTGGCACCGCAGGTGCTGCCGATCGCGGGCAGCACGGGGATCACGCCGATCCGCGAGAGCCTCGCGGCGATCGAACGTGACTTTCCGAGCTGGAAGCGCTTCGCGTACTTCCCGAGCTTGCTCTGGCTGAACCGCAGCGACGCGGTGCTCGGCGCGCTGCCGTGGCTGGGCATGGCCGCAGGGCTCGCGATCGTGGTCGGTGGCCCGCAAACGCCGTGGGCGTTTGCGCTGTGTTACGCGATCTACGTGTCGCTCGATCGAGCCGTCGGGCTCGTGTATCCGTGGGACTGCGTGCTGTTCGAGGCCGGCTTCTTCGGCATGTTGTTGCCTGCGACGCTCGTGCTGCCGCACATCGCGGCCTCGTCGCCGCCCTTGCCCGCGGTGGCTTGGGTCTACCGACTGCTCGTGTTTCGCGTGATGCTCGGCTTCGGCAAGCACAAGTTCGTGGGCAGCACGGCACAGGACTCGGGCTACCTGAAGAGCTTCCTGGTGCAGCAACCGCTGCCCACGCAGCTCGGCTGGTACGCGCAAAAGGCGCCTCTGCCGCTGCTCCGGCTCGCGCTCTTCGGTACGTTCGTGATCGAGATCATCGCGCCATTCACCGTGTTCTGGCCCGGGCCATGGTGTGTGGCGGCGGCAGTGCTGACGATCGCGCTGATGATCGGGATCGAGCTCACCGGCAACTTCGGCTACTTCAACGTCGTCATGGTCGTGTTGGCGCTGTCATGGCTCGACAGCCGCACCGCGTCGATGTTTTCGCCGTACGAGCTGTTCGTCGCAGACGGGCGTTGGCCGGCGCACGCGCTGGTCGCGCTGCAGCTCTCGATCGCCGTGCTCGCGTTTTCCTACAACACGTTTTGCGCGCTGACCTGGACCCTGTGGTCGCCGTGGACGAGGGTGCGGCCGCGCGTGCTGACTTGGCCACTCACGCTGGCGCGCACACTGCAGCCGTTGCGCTTCGTGCACGCGTACGGTGTCTTTCCGCCTCGAACGCCGCCCGCCGCACACTTCGTTCCCGCGATCGAGGCGAGCTGGGACGGCCTGAAGTGGCACACGCTCACCCATCGCTACTCGCCGACACTCGAGACTTCCCCACCGAGGTTCTGCGCGCCGCATCACGAGCGCTTCGATCAGGCGGTGGTGTACGAGTCGCTAGGAGTGAACGAAGCCAGCATCTTCCGCAACATCACCGGGCGCTTTGACCCCTACGGTTACGGTGGCGTGCCGGGCGCGCTCATGCTGCTGCACCGCATCGTCCGTGGCACGGTGCCAGGTGATCGCTTCTACGATCGCAGCCTGGAGCGGGAGCGTGGCCGCCCGCAGCTCGCGCGCGCACGCCTGTACATGCTCGAGCCTTGCTCCATCGCCGAACATCGGCAGACGGGACGCTGGTGGCGCCGAACGCTGGTCGGGCCGCACTTCCCACCGCTCGGTCCAGACGACGGTTACTTCGAGCGAGCGTTGCCGGTCCCGGAGCTGTGGCATTTCGACGACCTGATCTGGCTGAAGCGCTCGCGGGTCGGTGCGCTGATGGAGCGCGCGCGGCGGGGCCAAGATGCGCACACGTTGGCCATACTCGAGGCAGACGAGCTGACGAGCGAGCACGTCGACCGCTTCTGGAACGAGCTCTTGCCCGCCGTGACGCCCGGCTGTCGCGAAGACTGGGCCGGGCTGCGCGCGCTCGTCACCGACTTGCGTGCACGCTTCGGGCATGCCGAGCTGCACCGCCTGGAGCGCGTCGCAGCACGCTACGCGGTGCTGTTGTTCGCGAAGATCGAGCCGCTGTTTCTGGATGCAGGCCTAAAGCCGGTGTTCGGTCGGGGCGAGGCCACGCTGAACGTGAAGACGAACTATCACGTCCGCCTGCTCGCCTATCACGTGGTGTCCGAAGGCAAGTCGGCCTACGACGCCGTGATGCAAGATCCGCAGCGCGCGATCGAGCACGCTGGCCGCATGACGCTCTTTTCGGGCAACTACCTGCCTGCGCTGTTCCGCTACGAGGCCTTCGTGTACCAGAGTCAGAAGCTGCGCGTGCTGCAGGCCTACAACGAGCACGAAGGACGTGCGGCGCCGTCGGAGCGGCAGCAGCGCGCGAGCGCAGAGATCGAAGCGATGCTGGGACGGCTCTGGGGCGCCGTGGACATGGCCGAGTTTCTCAGAAAGCGCTTCACGGGCCCCGACGACGTGCTCGATGTGGCGGAGAGCTGGCCGAGGTTTGCGTTGCTGGCGAGCGGCGAGGTCGTGCGCGTCGAGCGTGAAGGATGAGACCCCGGCGGTAGTCCGAGCTCGGATACTTCGACGATCGTTCAGCCGTGCGGCCGGCTCAGCTCGGCCTTCAGCGCGACGGCGACGTGCCCGAGCTCCTCGTGCATCGCGTTCACCGCGGCCTCGACGTCGCCCATGGGCTCCGCCGCGGCTTGAAACTCGAGCGCGGTGGCCAGAGCGCTGAGCCGTTTGGCGCCGACGCTTCCGGCGCTGCCCCGCAAGCCGTGTGCGGCGCTCCTCACCCGCTCGGCGTCGCGCTGCTCGGCAGCATCACGCAGCTCGCGCAGGCGGCCCGGTGTCTTTTGCAGGAAGTTGCCGAGCAGCTCCTGCACCAAGCCACTGCTGCCGTCATCGAGCTCGCGCAGCTCGGCGATTACGAGCGGGTCCACGTGCGGCTCTTCCGAGTCCCAGCTGACCCCGGGCGGTTGTGCACCGGGCTGAGGGTCCAGAAGATGCTGGTAGAGCTTCTGCTGGAGCTGTGCCTTGACGAGTGGCTTGCTGAGCACGTCGTCCATCCCAGCTTGCCGGCAGCGCTCCACCTCGTCTGCAAAAGCGCTCGCGGTGAACCCGATGATCCGCGCGCGCGGCCGACCGTGCTCGGCTTCCCACTTGCGGATTTGCTCCGTGGCAGCGAGGCCGTCCAACACCGGCATGTGCCAGTCCATGAACACGAGGTCGAACTCGTGGGCGCGGGTGAGCGCGGTTACGGCCTGCTCGCCATTCTCGGCACACGAGACACGACAGCCCAGCCGGTCGAGCCAGCGTTGCAGCAAGATTCGATTGACCTCGGTGTCCTCGGTCACGAGCACGTGCGGATTGAGCGCGCGCAGCCGCGCCGCGCTGTGACTTTCACCCTTCGTCGGCTCGGTTGCGCGGGCAGCCGCTCCCAGCGCAAAGCGCGCCTCGAACTCGAACGCGCTCCCGCGATCGGGCGCCGTGGACACGGTCAAGTCCCCGCCCATCAGAGCCACGAGCTTCTTCGAAATGCTGAGTCCGAGGCCCGTGCCGCCGAACTTGCGCGTCGTCGACTCGTCGGCCTGCTGGAACGCGTCGAACACGCGCTTGGCTGCTTCTTCGGTCATGCCGATGCCCGTGTCTCGCACGCTGAAGCGCAGCTGCACCGATTCGGCCGACAGCTCGGTTGCCGCCACTCGGATCGTCACGCTGCCGGTCTGCGTGAACTTGATCGCGTTCCCGGTCAGATTGAACAACACCTGGCGCAGGCGCATCTCGTCGCCGCGAAGCGCCCTCGGCGGTAGGCCTTCGAGCTCCGAGCGCAGCGCAAGCCCTTTCTCGTCGGCCAGCACCCGCATCGGGCTGAGCACGGTCTCGACCACCTGCGCGACATCGAGATCGGCGTTGTGCAGTCGCAGCTCGCCCGCCTCGACCTTGGACATGTCGAGGACGTCGTTGACGATCGCGAGCAGCGACTTTCCCGAGGTCAGGATCGTCTGCGCCATCTTGCGCTGCGATTCTGGGAGCGGCTCCTCGAGCAGCAGCTCCGTCATGCCCAGCACCGCGTTCATCGGCGTCCGGATCTCGTGGCTGACGTTGGCGAGGAAGGTTCCCTTTGCGTGGCTGGCCGCCTCGGCGCGTGCGCGCTCGCTCTCGAGC
The DNA here is from genome assembly GCA_044450485.1 of Polyangiales bacterium. Taxonomy (GTDB): domain Bacteria; phylum Myxococcota_A; class Polyangia; order Polyangiales; family JAFGIB01; genus CAVZVA01. Next base: position 9,743 of record JBIOJD010000081.1, read on the forward strand.
TGCTGCGTGCGTTTGCCCAGCTCGGTGACCAGCTCGCGAGCCATCGCGGTCGCCTGCTGCGCCTCTTTGCGCTGACGCTCGGATGGACCCGCGGCGAGCGCCAGGTAGGCATTCAGCACGTATACGAACAGCACCTTGGCAAGCTCCACCTCCAAGCTGAAACCGCGCCGCTCGACCCACGCCATGTACAGCACGAGCGTGCCGTGCAACACCGCGGTCATGCTCGCAAACGCGAACACGCGTCGTCGCGAGGTCGCCATCTGATCGGCGACACGCACGCAGAGCAGCGGCAGCAACCAACTGCGCTCGCCGCCGGACACGTAGATCGCGAGCACGAATACGCCGACGTCGGCGGCGAGAAAGATGCTGGGGAGGTCGAGGCGCGCGTAATCGCGATAGTAGCGGGCCAGCAGCACCGTGCTCAGCAGCGTGTACCCGAGCTGGATCGCACCAAATCGGACCAGCAGCGGAACGTCGAGATGGGCAAGCACCAGCGAGTTGTGGGCGGCGACCGTGAACCAGAGCCACAAGTTGCCGATCGCGCGCAGACGCGGGATCGCGACGACCTCCCGCTGTCTCCGCCGCGCGCTCCTGCTGCGCGCGTCGGCCTGCGCGTCCTGCAAGGTCGACGTGCGATCGGAATCGAGGACAGGACCCGTCACGCCGCGCCCGAGACCTGTGCGGTGCAGATACGGTCGCGGCCTGATTGTTTGGCGGTGTACAGCGCTTGGTCGGCAGCGCTGACGAGCGCCGCCGCGGTCAACAGAGAGCGGTCGGTGAACTGCTCGGAGGATGCCACGCCGACACTGCTGGTGATGGACACGCGGTCACCCTTTGGTCTCAAGTCGAGCTTTGCGAGCTCCAGCTGGATGCGATTCGCCGCAACGATCCCGCCCTCGAGGTTGGTCTCGCTCATGATGACCGCGAACTCCTCACCGCCGTAGCGACAGGCCGCATCGGTGGCTCGCAACGTGACCGCGAGCGCATCACCGACGCACTGCAGGGCTTGATCTCCGAAAGGGTGTCCGTACGCGTCGTTGAGCTGTTTGAAGTGGTCGAGGTCGAGCATTGCCAGCGAGACCACGCGGCGGTAGCGACGCGCGGCGGCGATCTCCTGGCCGAGGCGCTGGTCGAAGTAGGCGCGGTTCCACAGCCCGGTGAGCGCGTCGAGCTGTGCCTTGGCCGCCAGCAAGTTCTGGTAGCGCCGGGTACGCAGCGCCGCTCGCACGCGCGCTCGCAGCTCGGCGACCTCGAACGGCTTGGTGACGTAGTCGACGGCCCCCAGGTCGAAACCTCGCACCTTGGCCGCGACATCGGTCGTGCCCGTCAGGAAGATGATCGGGATCATCGTGGTGCTCGGATCCGCCTTGAGCTCTTGGCAGAGCTCGAAGCCGTGCGTCGAAGGCAGATCCAAATCGAGCAAGATCAGATCCGGCTGCAGCATGAGAGCCTTCTGCAAGCCTTCCTCGGCGCCGAGCGCGCGCTCGATGCGGAGGCCCTCCGGCTTGAGCCGAACCTCGAGGAGCTGATGGATCTCGGGGCTGTCGTCGATGATCAGAACGGTTTGCGGCACGATCTCATTCGCTTTCTGACCGACTCGACGCCATCGAAGGTCGAGGATCGCGCAGTCAAAGCGCCCGGGCAAGCGCGCGAGTGCCGTTCGGCGACCACCCTTTCACGAATGAACGACCCTGAAACGTCGCTCTAGCTGCGTTTGGTCATGCGGAAACGTCAGTCAACAGGCTGCCTACACACACAGTCCGCGGCTGCACGCGGACTCTGCGCTCACAACAGCCCGCGTTCGACCGCGAGCTCGCGCAGTCTCTCCTTCACGCGCTCGAAGTGCTTGCGCAGCCTCGCGGCTTCGCGCTCCAGGGCTTCGCTGTCGAACGGCGTGTCGCTGTCGTTCAAGGCCTCTGCCAGCTCGCGAAAATCCATGCCGCGATCCACGCGCAAGATGAGCAGCATCTGGTCGTCGGCAGACAAGGATTCGCGCAGCTCGCGCATGCGATCCTTCGTGCCGGTTCGCCGGTACGCCGCGGTCGTGGTGCGCACGCGATCCATGACCTCGGACGGTGGCGCGTTGCGTGTCAGCGACAGGTTGCGCTCGGGGCGGTTACTGGCAGCGCCGAGGTAGTCGTTGGCAGCGTTGCGCGCGAGCCTGTAGGCCCAGCTCCGCATGCTGCACCGCCACTCGAAACGCGGCAGACCGATCCAGAGCTTCTCCGCGAACATCGCGAAGACCTCCTCCGCCATCCCGCCA
>JBIOJD010000082.1:0-11947 GCA_044450485.1 Polyangiales bacterium
ATCTCCAACATCGACCCTGCGGCGAGCGTGGCGCTGGTCGAAGGCGCCAAATGGCCGCACAAGTACCAGCATCGTCTAGACTACGCGTACTCCGCCAGCACCTACACGATGTACCTCGGGGTGAAGAATCTCGACCTGCGCGAGCACGGTTTCGGCTCTTTCAACGTGTGGCACTACCCGCACGACGACATCAATCGCATCTACAGCGACCAGCTCGAGCGGCACGACCTCTCGAATCCGTGGCTGTTCTTGGCCACCCCGACGCTGCACACCGATGAGCCCGGGATCGCGCCACCGGGCCATCAGATCCTCGAAATCGCCACCGGCTGCGACTACGCTCATTTCGAGGCGCTGCGGGCCAAGAACCGCTCGGCCTACACCAAGGAGAAGCTGGCGGTGCGGGACCGCATCATGGAGATTGTCGAGGCAAGTTACGTGCCGGGCTTGCGCAGCCACCTGGCCATGCGCGTGGCCGGCACCCCGCTGACCAACGCGCAGTATTGTCGCTCACCGCTCGGCAACGCGTATGGCACTGCGCTCACGCCGGAGCAGTTGCAGCGCGTCGACTTCGAGACCCCGATACCCAACCTGTACTTCGTCAACGCCAGCGCGGGCTACCCGAGCATCGGCGGCACGGTAGGCTCGGGCATGCGGTTGTACGAGCGGCTCGAGGGTGCGTAGGTGAAGATCGCCGTGGTCGGCGCCGGCATCGCGGGGCTCACTGCCGCGTTCCGGCTGCAGCAGGCTGGGCATCGCGTGCAGGTCTTCGAGGCCGCAACGCATCCGGGTGGGCGCATGTGGTCGGAGCGCATAGGCGGCTTCGAGCTCGACCTCGGCGTGCACATGTTGCTCGCCCACTACGACCGAACGCGCGCGCTGATCGAGGAGCTCGGACTTTCCGACCAGTGGTTCGAGCTGCAAGCGGCCGCGGGCGGGGTGCTGCACGATCACGAGCTCGCCAGTTTTTCCCCGAAGCGCGCGTTCGACGTGCTGCGCTTTCACGGCATCCACCTGCGTGCGCGTGTGCGACTCTTCGTCGAGTTGGCGCGGTCCCTGCGCTTTGCCGACGAGCTCGATTTCTTCGATCTATCGGTCGGAGGCGACGATTTCGATCGAGAGGACTGCGACAGCTTCGCTCGGCGGCGGATGGGTGACGAGGCCACCGACTACGTGGTCGACAGCTTCATCCGCACGTTCCATTTTCACGGCGCGCGCAGGATGAGCCTGAAGTACTTCGAGGCGCTGGCGGCGCTGTTGCTCACCCGTGGCGAGTTCCGCATGTTCTCGCTGCGCGGCCACATGCGAGCGCTACCCGAGGCGCTCGCGGCGCGGCTCGCGGTGGAGTACGGGGCGCCGGTCGAGTCGGTCGCCACGCTCGCTTCTGGCGGCGTGCAGCTTCAGCTCCGCGCATCGACCGCTCCCGCGATCTATGACGCCGCCGTGGTGGCGACGACGGCCGAGGCGGCTCGCGAGCTGCTGCGTACGCCGAGCGTTGCGCAGCGCGAGCTGTTGGCGCACGCCTCGTCGTCCTCGACGGCGGTGTGCAGCTTCGCGGTGCCGATTGCGGTCGCCGGAAACTTCGAGGGCATCTGGATTCCATTCGTAGAGAGCGAGGTCATCTCCGCGGTGTCTAACGAGACGTGCAAGGGGTCCTTCGACGCGACGCGCTGCGTGTTCAGCGTGTTTCTCCACGAAGAAGCGGCCGCGCTGTGGCTCGAGCGCTCGGACGAGGAGGTCACCCGGGTCGTGGGCGCCGAGCTCATCGCCCTGTTTCCGCGCTACGCCGGGCAGCTCGAAGCGCTGTTCGTGCAGCGCTGGCCGCAGGCGCTCCCGATTTACGGCGTCGGACAGGTGACGCGCGTGCGCGCCTTCTGGCAGCAGGGTCAGGGCGATGGCGGGGTATGGCTGTGCGGCGATTACCTCAACCATCCGTGGGTCGAGGGTGCGGTGCGCTGCGGAGAAAAGGTCGCGGCGCGGCTCGCCTGAGCTCGACGACATTCTGCTGCACGACGGCACTTCGTTCGCAGTCCACGACGCGCTCGCACAGGTCTTCCCGGGTCGCCACACGACCAGCAGCCCGGCGGCCGTAGAGTTGCACGCCACGTCGAGCTCGTGGTGCGACCAGCCGGTGGCGCTGTCGATACCGCAGATACCAGGACGTCGACTACTGCCGAGAGGTCGATGCCCAGGGCGGCTACCAAGGCGCGTGCACGCTGAATCGCGCCGACGCGCGCCGTGGCCTGGCTGTGCTGTTTTGGGCCTGGGCGGTATTCCTGTCCTCGGTCCTCGCAAATCCAGCTCGGCGCTGCCACAAACATCAGCAAACCGGCCGGCGGCAGGCAACACACAGGCAAGGAGGCCACGATGACACACGGACTCGGTCCCATCACGCTTGGCGCTGTGCTTGTTTTGTGCTCGGCTTGCGGACAGGTGCAGCAGGTTTCGGTGGGTCAGACGGGCCAGGAGCTCGACCTCAAGACGTGTTTCGGTGACGGCACCGACTGTCCAGCGACGGTTCGGCCGTCCGCTGCGGTCGCGCCGGACACGCTCGAGCCCCAGGAATGCGTCGCAGTCGAGGAGCCTGCCTGGCACGTCGTCTGGGAGCGCCACGTGGGCGGGGTGCCGTGTCCTCCGATCGGACAATGCTCGGCCTCAGTGTTCCAGCTTGCCGATGATGGCTCGGTCTGGACCGCCGGAACCGCGGCCGCGACCGAGACGGACTGGCTGCGCGCCGGCTTCTTCTTGGGGCATTACGGCCCCGACGGCGAAGTGCTGACCGAGAAGGTGCTCGACAGCCGACACTCGCAGGCAGTCCTTCCGTCCGACACGCCGCAGGGCTCGCTGAATGGAGCGTTCTTCCCGCAGACGGCTGCGCTCGCCGTCGACTCGCGCGGCAGGAGCGTCGTGGCCATCAACTGGAACGACCCCGCCGAACCGCCGTGGCTCGCGACGTACGACCCGTCGGGTCGGCAGGTCGGAGATCACGTTCCGTTGCTCGGCGTAGCGCCCGGCGATCGCGTGATGCTCGGCCCGGCCAACGACCGCGCCCTGATGCTCAGCGTGCTCCGGGCCGGTGCAGGCACCGCCACCAAGATGCCCGACGGGACGCTGACCAAGGCGCCGACCGAAGGAATCTTGGCGAAGCTCGACTCCGACCTCGGTCTCGTGTGGGCCCAAACCAAGGCGTTGGGTCCCGCGCCCGAGGGGCCCTCAGTCGACTCGCGCGGAGTCTCGAACGCAAGGGTGCTGTCGATCGATTGGCCCTCCACTACGTCCGGACCGCTGGGCGCGATGCCGCCGACGACGCGAGTCGACTGGGTGCAGTACGACACCCACGGCAATCCGATGGCGATCCGCCCGCTCGATTCGGGGCACCTCTCGGCATGGGATCGCGACGGCAACTTGCTGCTGTCGAAGATCGACGACGGGAGCACGTCCGACGATCCCGACTTCACGATCGGTAAATTCAGTGCGAGCGGCGAACCGCTGTGGACTCGGCACTTGGCTGCGGAGGTCATGCCCGACCAGGCCAAGGTTCCTCCGGTCACGGACGCCGCGGGCACGACCTATGTTGCGGGTCACGTGCTGGGGCCCGACGACGTACTGACCGCGCTCGTATACCACGTGGACGCCGCAGGCCAGCAGTGTGCGTTTGCGCGCGTCGAAGGGCTCTCCCAGTCCATACAGTCGCTGGTCTTCAGCGCATCGGGTGAGGTGTACTTCGCTGCTTCGCTCGGCACCCCCGGCGCCAGCATCGGCCGGATCGCACGCTGACTCGGCCATCGCACGCGAGGAGTCGCAGAGCGCTCGGCTCGAGCCCGGAGCCGCTCGCGTCCGCGGTCGAGCCAAATGCGTCGCGCTCGGTGTAGATTGCGTCGCGATGATCCCGGCTCGAGCTTCATGGGCAGTCGCGCTCACGGCCGCAGAGATCGTGCTTGGGGGGAATGCCGCGAGCGCCCATGCACAGGGAAAGAAGTTCTCCTTGAACTGGGTGCGCGAGGCCGGCGCAGAGTCGTGCATCGCGAGCCACGAGCTGGCGAGATCGGTCGAGCAGGCGCTCGGCCCAGTGTTCGTCGCGCCCAGTGATGCCGAGCTGGCGATCGAAGCACGCGTGCGGCACGTCGAGCGCGGCGCCGGGTGGGCCGCGCGGATCGTGGTGAGCGATCGGCTGGGCCGGGTGCTGGGGGAGCGCGAGCTCGCGAGCAAGGTGCCGGACTGCCGCGCGCTCGATCCGCAGATCCTGCTGGTGATCGTGCTCGCGATCGATCCCGAGGTCGCGCTCGAGCACTTGCCGGTCGAGCTACTCCAGCCGCTGCAAACAACCGGTGACCCTGCGGCCGAGCTGCTGGCCGAGCTCCGCGCGGAAGCCCGCGCGCGGGGCCTCGCGCCGACCGCAGCAGCGTCCGAGCATCCGCCGCCCGCGCGGCACGACTCCACGGCGCCGCGCCCGACCGCTGAGCCGCCGCGGCCACGGGCAGACACACGGGAGGAGCCGCATGTGACGTTGTCCGCTGGCTTGGCCGGAGGCCTCGGGGCGCTCCCCAAACCGAGCGCCGGACCGTCGCTCGGGCTCGGGTTGAGCTTGCCGCGACCGTGGTCAGTCGGCCTGACGCTGATCTGGTGGCCCGCAAACGACGCCGCGCTCGCCGCGCCCACGTCGCGCGGGAACGTCGTCCATTTCCAGATGGCCCTCGGCGCGCTCTCGCTATGCGCCACGCTGCTCCGTCTCCACGCGAGCGAGTGGCGCGGTTGCGGGGGGCTTGCCGCCGGGGTCCTTTGGACCGATGCGAGCGCGTTGACGCAACCGGCCAACGTCACGCGCGGGAACATCGGACCGACGCTGTCGACCGAGGTCGCGGTTCCGCTCGTGTCGCGGCTCCTGGCACTGCTCACCGTAGCCGCCGAGCTGCCATTGCTGCGCGAGCGCTTCAGCTATCGCGATCCCCGCGGCGCAGAGCGGGAGCTCTTCAGCCCCGCGCGCATCGCGTTGTGGGCTCGGCTCGCCCTCGGCGTGATGTTCTGACAAAGGTTTGGCAATACGGGTCGTCAGCGGCAACACACGAGTGAGGTCATGAGCTACGAGGTGGCGTCGGTGATTCGCGAGCACGCGCCTTTCGTTTGGCGAGCGCTGCGACATCTAGGAGCGCCAGACGCCCAGCTCGACGACCTGTGCCAGGACGTATTCGTGGTGATATTTCGCAAACTTCCGGCGTTCGAAGGGCGCTCCTCGCTGCGCACGTGGATCTTCGGCATTTGCCGCAACGTGGCCAAGAGCGCAGCACGTCAGCGCGGCCGCTTGCGAGAGGCGCTCGGCGAGCCCGTGCCCGAGACCGCCGTGCCCGAGCTCCAAACCGGCGCCATCGCGCGCCAGCAGGTCCGGGCGCAGCTCGACCAGGCTTTGCGGGCTCTGCCGGAGCCGATGCGCATGGTCTTCGTGCTGTTCGAGATCGAGTGCATGCCGTCGAACGAGGTGGCCGAGGCACTCGGTTGCCCTCCGAGCACCGTGTATTCGCGGCTGTACGCCGCGCGCGCTCGCGTGTATGCGGCCCTCGAGCGGACCGGGGCGATCGAACGCGGCCAAACAATCGCGGAGGTGATCTGATGGTGCGCAACGAACCTACGCGTTGGCTCGATACCGACTCTGGTCTGCCGGACACCGTGCGCGAGGCCCTGCGCGACGCGCGTGCGGAGGGACCGAGCGCCGCCCAGCTCGAGCGCCTGATCTCGAGGCTCAGCACGACGACGAGCGGGCCGGCGAGCGGGCATGTTTCGGGGCCCCGGTTCTTTCCCCTGAAAGCCGCTCGGATGCTGATCGCCGGCGGGGCGCTGCTCACCGCTGGCGCACTGGGCGCGCAGTTCCTTCGCAGTCAGGCCGCGCCAGCGCCGCATGCAGGACAGGCGCGAGTCACCTCGCCAGCGGCCGGCACGGTTGAGTCTGCTACGCCTGCCGCCCCGCCCATGGTTGCGCGGCCGATCGGCGCACTGGCCGAACCGCCGACATCGGTGTCCGAACGCGCGGCCCAGAAGCGTCTGCCGCGCGCTCCGAAACCACTCGAGAACGAGATCGCGGGCGAGGTGTCTTTGCTGCGCCAGAGCAAGCGCATGTTGCCGAGCGATCCTCGGCGCGCGCGCGAGCTGCTCCGCCAACACGAGCAACGTTACCCGAATGGAGTCTTCGTCGAGGAACGCGAGGCGCTCGTCGTCGAAGCGCTGCTGGGGCTCGGACAGGTCCCAGAAGCTCGGGCGCGCGCTCGCAGTCTGCGGTCGCGTTTTCCAGCGAGCCCCTACCTACGCAGAATCGACGACCTCCTCCACGGCCCTGGCGGCGGCGGTCAGTGAAGGCCACCTTCATGGCGACTTCTAGCCGCCCCACTGGGGCCGGATGGCGGGGCGGGCAATGCAACGGTCGAGCCATGTCTCAAGCACCGCGCCGCCGGCACAGGGCCAGCGAGGGAGCGCCGCGCCGCCCTCGCGCTGAGCGTGGAGGAGCCGTCGCGAAACGCGTGATCCGTCCTGTCAGCGAAGGTGCTCCGCGAGCACGGCACGCAGCCTGTGACGGGCTCGGTGCAGTAGGACGCGCTGGTTGGCGTCGCTGAGACCGAGTAGCGAGCACACGTCGGCCGCATCGAGCTCCGCGACGTCGCGCAGCTCGATCACCAGACGCTGCTGCTCGGGCAGCTCTGCGATCGCGCGCTGCACGTGCGCGCTCAGCTCTCGATCGGCGGTCAGGCGCTCGGGTGTGAGTAGCTCACCGAGCGCGCGCGGGGCCGTACACCACGCGCCCTCCGCGTTGAAGGCGGCGGCCGGCGGTGCCCGTTCGCCCTCCGCCAGGGCGGAAAACGGCAGCGATCGACGTTCGCGTGCGGCCCGCGTGCGCGCGCGGTTCAGCAGAATGCGCACCACCCAGGTCTTGAGGCTCGAGCGGCCCTCGAAGTTCGGCAGCCCTTCGAGCACCGCGAGCCAGGTGTCCTGTGTCACTTCCTCGCTCACAGCGGAGTCGCGCACGATCGTTCCGGCCAGCCTCAGAAGCAACGGCTGCAACTCGCCGAAGACGCGCTCGAACGCCGGCTCGTCGCCAGCGAGCAACCGCGCCACGAGCTCGCAGTCCGCCGGGCGCGATTGTGACAACGCGGCAGCGGCCGTGGTCGGTCCATGCACCATCATCGGCGGCCTCGCGCCCGCTTCACGAGACTGCTCCGCGCCCACTGGAGGTGAAGGCCCTGGCGGCGAGCGCGGCGAGCACCGCTGCCACGAGCACGCCGCCGAGATGAAAGACCAGTACGTGCGGCAGGGCGTGAGCGTGCGGGCAGGTGAGGTGCAGCGTGGCCGCGCCCGCGAACGCACCGGCGGCAGCGACTCCAGCTAACACGGGGCGCGTGAGCTCGCGGCCGCGCCGTAGCGTGATCCACGCCACCAGCGGAAGCGCCGCCGTCGCCAGCTCGTGCACCAAGCACTTGATGCCGACCGCAGGCGCTAGCTCACCATCGCCTGCGAGCAGTGCGAGCGCGAGCGTGGCCGCGCACGCGAGCGCGGCGGCGAGCATGCCGCGGCGGCGTGCGAACGCGATCAAGCCACACGCGGCCAGGGTGGCGAGCGCCGCCGCGAACCAAGGCGCGCCAAGCGGGGTGCGGTGGCGTGCCAGCAGCGTGCCGAGCAGCGTGCCGAGTAGGCTCAGGCCTACCGCCAGCGGTAGCGGCCCCATGGCCCAGCGCCCGGGCGGCGGCGCACGAACGAGCGCGGCGCGCCGTAGCTGGAAGTCACGGTACGCGCGCAACGCCTGCGCCTGCTGGGCCTGTTCGAGTGGGACGGCGCTGAGCTGAGGCAGCGCGCGGGCGGTGGCCTGCAGCCCTTCGAAGTACGCCCGGCAATCGGCGCAACCCGCGAGGTGCCGGCGCAAGCGCAGCCGGTTCCACGGCCCGAGCGCGCCCTCGGCGTACTCGGTGGCCAGGCTCGCGACGTCGCTGCAACGCATCTCACCTCGCGGGTCACCGCGCCATGGCAACCATGCGCGCAGCTACGCACCAACATAGTCCCTGGGGACGCCGAAATGTTACAGGCGCCGCGCCAAAACAAAGAGTGTAACGCAAGCCCGACGAGCGAGACCAAGGCGTTATCAGGAGGAATGCGATGAATACCACTCACAGCTTGGCATCGGCTCTCGTTTTGGTGTCCGCCTTGGTCACCGGCGCCTGCTCGAACGGCGGCTCGACCGGCGGAGGGGCCGGCTCCAGCGCCTCGAAGAACGCGTCCATGTCCGCGAAGGGCGACAGCGGTACGGCGCAGGCTGCGACGCCGAAGGACCCGGCGACCGCGATGCAGGTGAGCGTCGACCGCTTCAGCAAGTCGGCCGCCATGTTGATGCTGCGGACCGCCGTAAATGGTCTTCCCGCAGCCAACCAGCCGGTCGACTTCGACCAAGCGCCCTTCATCACGCAGGGCTTCGGGCCCAAGGGCGGGGTCGTCCGCTACTACAACTTCGACGTCCAATCACGGACGCCAGCGCCGATCTATGTGCTCTTTGCCAAGGGCAAGAGCGATCCGGTCGACCGACAGCTCAACATCATCGACGTACTGCCGGGCGAACCGGGATACAACGACTTCTGGCAGGTCAACAAGGTCACGGTGCCCGACGGCTACGTCGCGAACACCATCACGAGCTTCGCCGAGATCGAAGCGTCCAAGCTCACGATCGAACCGACCACGATGCTGGTCAACTGCCCCGTCGTTCCGGACGGGTCGACGGCTAAGCTGCGCATCGGCGGCGGCAGCGCTGGGCTGCAGTCGGGTTGGTACAAGGGCAAGCTGGTCAAATACTTCAGCTTCGAGGAGAAGGCGCTCAGCGGCGAGATGGTACCGGTCTCGCCGATCTTCGTGACCTTCAACGTCAACCCCGACAAGCCCAACGGCGGCCCCGCCTCGGGCTTCGTGACCGAGTCAGACGGCGTGCAGACCCATAACGTCGTGGCCACGCTGCCGAGCGATGCGGCCTACTCGCCGTTGTGGTCGGTGCAGGCCTACGACAACGCGGATTTCGACGGCGTCTCGGACCTTTCGTCCGTGTCCAGCGCCCACATTCTGGGCATGGACGTCGCCACCGTGAACTGCCCAATCGTCGATGTGCAGTGAGGCGCACGTCGATGCTGACTGTCGCCGCCCTCACGCTGCTCGGCTGAGACGCGGGCCACGTCCCGCGGCGGTTGTCCAGGACGCGATTCGCCGAACGGATACCCACTTCATGTCATTGCCGCGCCCGACGACGCCCACCGTGCGGCTCCGGAGGAGCCGTCGAGCCGGTGTCAAACGGTGTCCAGCGACATGTTTGGCGAACACGTGCTTCACCAGAAGAGGCCCAGGGATGGCCGAAGAGCTGGATGAAGGTGACCGTGCCGCTGCGACCGCCAGGCACGCCGCACGCGCTCGCCATGATTTCGTGCGTTGCACCGGCGCCGGGGCTGCGCCACGCTCACGCGGGTGTCACCCGCGCCGTTCGCTGCCGCGGTCGACCCGCTGCGTCGCGCGGACCCTCACTTCTTGTAACCCGCGTAGCTGAGCGCCGCGGGGATCTCGTCCTTCGGGAACTTCGCGCTGCTGAGCGCTGCGGTGGTCTCCGCAGCCGATGACTTGTTGAGACGCATCGCGAGCGCGATGTCTTTGGCGCTGTAGCCTCCCTGCTTCATCGCGCTCGCGACCTCGGCGGGCTTGGCCTTGACCGCCTCGAGCGCGCGCACGACGTACGTGCGGTCTACGCCCATGTCCTTGAGGATCGACACCAGCTCCGGCCGCGAGGTCTTCATCGCCCCGAGCGCAGTCGCGATCTCGCCAGGGTCGCACTTGGCCTTGTGCAGCGCCTCGGCGATGTCCCTGCTCTTGCCCTTGAGCGCCTTGCCCGCCTCGCTGCAGTCGAAGCCGGCTTGCTTGAGCGTGGCCGCGAGCGTCGCGTTGTCGAGCTTGCCCGTCGCACGCAGCTCGTCGGCGATCGCCTTGGACGGGTAGCCGGCGCCCTTGAGGCCGCCAGCGAGCTCGTCGTTGCTCACCTTCAACGTCTGTAGCGCGACGACGACCTCGTGCTGCTTCACGCCGGCCTTCTTCAGAGCCGCCGTCGTCTCGGGCAGCTTCGCGCCCGCGGCTTTGAGGGCGCCGGCGATCTCTCCCGGCGCGTACTTGCCGGCCTTCAGAGCGAGCGCGGTCTCCTCCGGCGAGCTGCCCGTCTCGATCAACCCTTTTGCGACGTCGTTCGGCTCGTTGCCCTTCTGGTGGGCAACCGCCGTCAGCTTGTCGCTCTTCACGCCAGCCGCGCGCATCGCGGTGATCACGCTCTTCCAGCTCGCGCCCGCGGTGCGCATCGCGTCGATCGCGTCGGGCGCCGATAGCTTGTTCGCCAGTAGCGCCTTGCCGATCTCCGCGTCCGACGCCTTCTGCTCACCGAGGATCTTGACCGCGTCCTCGGGCTTGGTGCCGATCGATTTGAGCGCGCTGGCGCGGGCGGCGACGTCCGCGCTCGCGAACTTCAACGCGCGCGCGATGACCTGAACCGAGTACCCGACCTCTTGGAGCATGTTCGCAATGTTGTCGTAGGTCTCGCCCTTGCCCTTGAGCTCCTTGGCCAGATCGCCAGCCACGATGCCGCATGCCTTCAACGCAGCCAATGTCTCCTCGCTCTTCAGCTTCAAGCTGCGCAACGCGACGGCAACCGTGACTGCGGACGAGAACTGTGCCTGCAACGCGGCCGCGACCTTGGGCGCAGGGAAACCAGCCTCCGTCAGCGCGCCCGCGACCGCGCGCGGGTTGTCGCCACGCTTGGCGAGCTCGCGCGCGATGTCCGTCGCCTCGAGCTTGCTCTCGCGCAGCGCCTTGGCGACCTCGCCGTGGCCCATGCCGCTCTTGAGCAACGCCGCGGTCAGGTCGGCAGGCGACGCAGAGAGGCCGTCCCGCAAGAACGCAACGATATCGGTCGTGCTCGCACCGGTTTGGTGGAGGAGCGTCGCGAAGTCGTTCGCGTCGGTGACACCGAAGACACCGAGCGCCTCGGCGACCTCCTTGGCGGTGAATCCGGCGTCTCGCAGGCCGCGCAAACTGAGCGCCGCGCTCGCACCACCCATCTTCAGCTCAGCCCCGATCTCCTTGGGCTGCTTACCCTGCTGCTTCATCGCCTGAGCCATGTTGACGACGGCGCTCGGATCGATGTCGTCGGCCGACGCCGGGGCGCTCGCGGGTTGCTCGTTGCTCGAGTCGTCTTGGGCTTGCGCGGGCTCGTCGCCGCCGCCTTCGGCGGCAGCGGAAGCCTTGGCGTGCTTCTTCGCGCTCTTGTCGGCAGACGCGATACCCGCGCCGAGCGCTGCATGGATCAACACCAACGAAACGACCAAACGCAGCGCTTTCATGCGGTGACCACCCTCTCTGCGACTCCCCGCGCGCTAGCCGTACCACAGCCCGATGTAGCGAGCTACGCGCATCGGGGCACAGGTCGACGCAATGCTCACGATGCGGACAGCAACGTCCCCGTCCGGTAGCATCCGATCCGCAATGCCTGCGGACCTGCCGTCCTCCGCCACCAGTCAGAGCGACCTGCCGCGCGCGGTCGAGGTTCCGATCGTGGGACTGGCGTTGCTGGGCGTCGCGCTGCTCGCCGCTCATCCGCTCAGCTCACCAGACACGTTCTGGCACCTGAAGCTAGGCGAGATCATCGCGGCCCAGCATGCCGTCCCGCGCACGGACCTGTTCTCGGCCGTGCATCCGGACCGGCCGTGGGTGCAGTTCGCGTGGCTCTGGGAGCTGCTTGCGCACGGGGTCGATGCGGCGTTCGGCTTGCGAGGGTTGCGCGTGCTTCAGGCCGCATTGATGGTGAAGACGTTCGGCGTTCTCTATGTCTTTGCGCGCCGGACGGGGCAGGCGGCGCCTGCGATGTTCCTCGGCGCGAGCGCGCTGCTGCTGTTCGTGGACCGCTTCC
>JBIOJD010000083.1:0-11890 GCA_044450485.1 Polyangiales bacterium
GCGGAGCGCGGATGGCCGACCCGACAGACGGCAGCACATTACCACGGCTCGTCGCCATCATGCAGCGCTTGCTCGCGCCGGGTGGCTGTCCATGGGATCGCGAGCAAACGCTGCAGAGCTTGCGGCCTTACGTGATCGAGGAAGCGTTCGAGGTGGTGGACGCGATCGATCGCGGCTCACCCGAGGACTTGCGCGAGGAGCTCGGTGATCTGCTGTTGCAGGTCATATTCCAGGCAGAGCTCGCGCGCGCGGCCGGTTGGTTCGGACCGGACGACGTGGTCGCTGCGATCTGCGACAAGCTCGTGCGGCGTCATCCGCACGTGTTCGGCGACGTGCGCGTGTCGGGAGCCAGCGAGGTGGTCACCAACTGGGAGATCATCAAGGCTGAAGAGAAGCGCGGCCGGGGCGCGCTCGATGGCGTGCCGCTGGCTTTGCCGTCGCTCTTGCGTGCGGTGCGCATGGGCGAGAAGGCGGCGCGCATCGGCTTCGATTGGCCGGAGGCCGCGGGCGCGCGCGACAAGGTCGACGAGGAGCTGAGAGAGCTGGATCGCGCCGTCTCGAGCGGCGATCGCGACGCGGTCGAAGACGAGCTCGGCGACCTGCTGTTCGCGGCCGCGAGCTACGCGCGCAAGCTCGAGATCGATCCGGAGGCTGCGCTGCGCAAGACGTTGCAGCGCTTTGCCTCGCGGGTGAAGGCCGTGGAGCAGGCGGCGGCAGGCGTCGGGCGGAAGCCTGAGAGCATGAGCGCCGCCGAGCTCGACGCGCTGTGGCAGGCCGCGAAGACCGACGAGCACAAGGGGTAGGGGCCGGGGCCGGTGAGGCTGCGCTTGCGGCTTTTTTGGTCGCTCACATCAGCGCAGGTAGACTCACATCAGCCCTGGATTGGCCCCGGACTGCAACTCGGAGGTTTTTGCGATGCGAACCCTTGGTTCGAAGCGTGTCTCGAGCATGGCGTGGGCGGCGGCGCTGCTTGCGTGCGCCGGTTGCGGTCAAAGCAAGAAGAACGATACCGGCTCGCTGGTCGTGCCCTTCGAGCTCGGGAACCACAAGGACTGTGCCTCGTTAGGCGTGGTGGCGGTGCGTGCCGAGCTCGACGAAGGCAGCACCTCGCAGGACGTCGACTGCGATGCGGGCGAGGTTCGCTTCCATCTGCTCAAGCCGGGCCACTACGACCTCATCGTGTACGGCGTCGACAAGAGCGGTGTCGCCGTGATGGACAGCCAAGCGTCTGGGCCGGTTCCGGTCGACGTGGTCGGAGGTGGCGCCACGGTGGTGGTAGATCCCGCCGTCAAGCTCACGGCTGCGCCGGCCAAGATCATGCTGCGCTGGGACCTCGGCTTTGGGAGCTGCGACAGCGCAGCGCTCTCGACCTTCGCGCTCAGCGCCTGGCGCGCGGACGGAAGCGACCTGCTGATGGAGACCAAGGTCGCTTGCGGCATGAACGGCCAAGGTCGCGAGCAATACCGGCTCGTGCCCGACAAGGAGCGCGCGCTGAGCGGCGACGAGCTCGGTGAGGTCGAGGTGCAGGCGCTCGACAGCCACGACATCACAATGGGCAAGCCCGTGACCTTCATGTTCGATCCGCCGGGACCCGGCGGCGAGGTCAAGCTTTCCCTCAGCTGCAGCGACGGCGGGTGCAAAGGCACCGGTACACCAGACTGAAGCTATGCGCGGTCGGCGCTGAAGGCGATGACGCTCGAGACGTCGTGCTCGCCGAGCAGGAGCATCAGCAGACGGTCGACGCCGAGGGCGTTGCCGGCAGCTTCGGGCATGCCGTGCTCGAGCGCTGCGAGGAAGCGTTCATCGATCGGGTAGGGCGGCTTGCCGAGCCGACGACGCTGTACGAGGTCGGCCTCGAAGCGGGTGCGTTGCTCGCTTGCGTCGGTGAGCTCCGAGAAGCCGTTGCACAGCTCGATGCCGTCGACGTAGGCCTCGAAGCGCTCGGCTACGCTCGGGTCGTCTCGTGACAGGCGTGCGAGCGAAGCCATGCTCGCGGGATAGTGCGTGAGGAACGTTGGCTTGTTGCGACCGAGCGCAGGCTCCACGCGTTCGATCAGCACTCGGTAGAACGACTCCTCGTCGGGGAGCAAGCTGTCCACGCGCACGCCTGCGTAGCGCTCGAAGGCTTCGTGCACGCTGAGCCGCTCCCAGGGCGGGGCCAAGTCGATCGGACCGGTCTTGCCGGTGATCGCGCTGTCGCCCGAGAGCGCTTCCGCTACGGAGGCCACCAGCCGCTCGGTGTCCTGCATCACCTGTTGAAAGTCCGCGTGTGCTCGGTACCACTCGAGCATCGTGAACTCGGGCTCGTGCAACGAGCCGTGCTCATCGCTCCGGTAGACCTTGCACAGTTGGTAGATGCGCGGCATGCCCGCGGCGAGCAGCCGCTTCATGTGGTACTCGGGGCTCGTGTGCAGAAACCGCCGCGCGCGCGCGCCCGACACCTCGAGCGCGTCGAGGTGCAGCTCGAGGCCAGGGCTCGGGACGAGCGCCGGGGTCTCGACCTCAACGAAGCGCTGCGCGTCGAAGAAGCCACGAATCGCTCGCGTGGCTCTGGCTCGCCGCTCGAGCAGCTCGGGCGCCGCAGAGGGCGCCCACGCGGGCTTCATCGAGGGCGCATCGCCGGCCATGCCGCGCCGCTCACTTCTTGACGCGCTCGCAGTAGGCTCCGGTGCGCGTGTCGATGCGTAATGTGTCGCCTTCTTCGACGAAGAGCGGCACCTGCACCTCGAGCCCGGTTTCGACGGTCGCGGGCTTGGTCGTGTTGCTGCTGGTGTCGCCCTTGAAGCCGGGCTCGGTGCTCTTCACCTTGAGCTCGACGAAGTTGGGCGGGGTGGCGCCCACCGGCCGACCACTCACGAACAACACGTCCACCATCAGCCCATCGATCATGTAGCTGGCGCTGTCGCCGACGAGCTCGGGCGTCAGCTGGATTTGCTCGTAGTTGCTCGTGTCCATGAACACGAACATGTCGGCTTCCTTGTACAGGAACTGCATCTGCCGATCCTCGACGTCGGCGGGCTGAAGCTTGTCGCCCGAGCGGAACGTGCGCTCCAGCAGCGAGCCCGTGAGCAGGTTCTTGAGCTTGGTGCGCGTGAACGCTTGCCCTTTGCCCGGTTTCACGAACTGGAACTCGACCACCGAGTAGGGGTTGCCGTCGATCGTGACCTTGAGGCCCTTCTTGATGTCCGAGGTGTCGTACACGAGCTGTCTCCTCTGCGCGCGTGGCTACTTCAGCTTGACTTCCTGTGTCGCGATGGCGTTTTCGCTCGGCGCGTTCGGGTGCGCCGAGCTCTCGGCGGTGATCTTGACCGTGAAATGCCTGAAGGGGCTAGTGGCTTGGAGGTCGCCCGTGCGCTGCTCCGCGTTGTATTTGAGCACGCCGCCGAAGACTGCCGCACCATGGTCGGGGACGAACCAGACCACATAGCCCGTCATCTGCTCCGAGACCCTGTTCGGCGCATGCAAGAACTCCAGGTGCACGCTGACCTCGGTGCTCTCTCCGCCGAGCGCATCCACTTCCACGGTGCCCGAAGCGTTCGGCGCGTGCGAGGTTCCGATCAGCACGTAGCGACCGTCGGCCCCGCACCCGAAGAGGAGCGACGCAGCGAGCAGCCCGGCCCGCACGAACGGCAGGCGGCGCCAAGTCGGTACGGTCATTCGGCTTTCTCCGGAGCTTCGCAGGGCTGACGGCTTGTAGGCCGCTCCCAAAACCCCGTCAAGGGGAGGGCAGGTTGCGCCGGTTTGCCAACCACGTTATCCCCGCTGCGATGCGCGACACCGACGACGAGATCCGCGAGATCAAGACCGAAATCATCGAGTCGCGCGGGCTGGTCATCAAGACCAACAACCTGACCAACTCGCTGGCGGCCGACATCAAGTCCATCGCCAAGCGCCAGGCTGGCTACGAGCGCCGCTTCACCTGGAACAGCGCGGTCGCGTACGCGCTGTTCGCGATCCTCTCGTTCGTGGGCTTGAAGCTCTGGTCCGACGTGCGCATCAACGAGATCGGCTCGGAAAAAGACGAGGTGACGCAGCAGGTGCGCAAGCTGCGCCGCGACCTCGAGGAGGAGACGCGCCGGGCCGAGAAGCGCGAGCAGGCCGAGCTCAAGGCCGCGGCCTACTACGACCTGATCCGGAAGAAGGATCTCGCGCGGGTGGTCGAGACCTACGACGACATCCGGCAGGAGCAGCTCTCCAAGGCCGAGGCCGAGTTCTTTCGCGACACCGAGGAGCGCTTCCGCCTGCAGCTCTCGGTCAACGCGTATCAGAACGGGCTCGGTTTGATGCACACAGGCCGCTACGCCGAAGCGGCCGAGTCGTTCCAGGAGGCGATCCGCCTCAAGGACGAGGCTTCACACATCCCCGCGGTCAAGCTGAACCTGGCGCAAGCGCTGTGGCACCTCGGTCGCGCGGGCGAGGCCTCGGTGTTGGCGCAAGAAGTGATCGACCAGAACATCGACAAAGAGCTTCAGGACGACGCGACCTGGCTGCTCAGCGAGTGCGCCGAGGACCTCGGCAACATCGACGACGCGCGCAACGCGTTGCGCATGCTGCTGAGGCGTTGGCCGCACTCGGCGCTGATCCCCGATGCGATGAAGCGCCTGAACGAGCTCACGATCCGAATCTGGAAGACCAAGACCACCAAGGACAAGACTTGATGACGCGGGGCGCGCTCAGAGCGATTGGCGATTGACGCGCAGGTCGCGGTCGATGCACACGACCTCGCCCTCGGCCACTTCGCGGAAGTCGGTGGGCACGGTCTTCCCCTGATAGCTCGCCACGATCACGTACCGAACCGCTTGCGGGGGGGCGTGCTTGTCGCTGGGCGTTGCGCCTTCGTTGGCCGGCAGTCGGTCGCGCTGCGCCATGCACAGCGGGCTGCCGCGGCGCATCACGTAGAGCTGCCGCCCGTTGGTGAGCGCCATCGTGAGGCTGCCGGGAGCGGCGCCGACCTCGCGCGTGTAGCTGTCGCAGAGCGTCACCGCGCCGCGCAACGCGCCGACGACCGCAGCGTCCGACACGTCGACCGCGTCCAGATGACCGCCGTCGTGGAGGAACGAGAGCACGACGTGAAACAGCACTTCGCTGTCGGTTTGACCGCGAATGTTGCGCTGGAGAAAGTCCGGCAGCGAGGCCAGCATGCGATCGCGCATCGCGGCGTGACCCGCGATCTCTCCGACGTGTGCGAAGAGCCACTGCCGCATGCGGAACGGCTGCGTGTTGTCGGCCTTGCGGTCTCCCACCGTGGCTTCGCGGACGTGCGCAATCACCACGTGCGAGCGCACGCCCTCGAGCACGCCGCTCCAGGCGATTTGGCCTTCGAGCGGTTGTGGGAGCTTGCGATGCAGCGCTTCGCCTGCTTGGTAGAAGCCCGCGCCCCAGCCGTCGGCCGCCTTGGGCAGCGTGACTTCGAGCGCTTCGCGTTCCTCGCGCAAGGCCTCGCCCAGGAGGTCCGGTCGCGAGATCATGCATGTGAACAAGAGGCCCATCGGTCGATAGCGTCGAGTATAGTCGATCGCGCGCATGGCGGGAGGCGCGAGCGCGACGGTTTGTAGCAGGATGCCGTTCCTGCGGCGTTTTTCTCTTACCGGTCACACCGGGCGCGATCGAGCGTAGCGTGCGCCGCGATCGCCTTGGTGTACGTCAGCGCCTACTCGCGATCGCTTGCGCCCAGCACGCGGTCGAGCGCCTGCCGCGTGCGCGCTTTCACCGCGATGTGAGCGTAGCGCTCGAGCGCGTGCATCGCCGCTATCGCCAGCAAGGCGATGATCAGCACCGAGCCCGCGGGCCACAGGTTTGCGTGCAGCAGCGACACGAAGCGATCCGAGCATGGACGCGGGCCAGAGGCTCGGCAAGCGATGACTCTGTGGCGGCCGCTCGACCGAGGTCGGTTTGTGGGCACACCGGTGGGCGCCGTGGTACCGAGCAGTGGTGTCGGCCACGGACGACGCTTGGGTGGACGGCTACCTCGACCACCTGCGCGTGGAGCGCTGCTTGGCCGAGCGCAGCTTGAGCGCCTATGCCTCGGATTTGAGCCGTGTGCTGGCGCGCCTGAATGTGCACGGCATCAGCCTTGCAGCGGTCGATTCCGGCGCGATCAGCACGGTGCTCGTCGAGCTGGCGCGGGCGGGGCTGGGCGCCCGCTCGCAGGCGCGGCTGCTCTCCAGCTTGCGAGGACTGTTTCGCCATCTCGAAGACGAAAGCTTGATCGAGCACAGCCCGATGCAGCTCGTGGTCTCACCCAAAGTCACGCGCAAGCTGCCGTCGCTGTTGACGCGGGACGAGGTGCTGCGATTGCTCTCGGCGCCAGAGCTGACGACACCGCGCGGGTTGCGAGACGCGGCGATGATGCACGTCATGTATGCGGCAGGATTGCGAGTTTCGGAGCTGGTCGGCCTGCGGCTCGGCGACCTCGAGCTCGGCGCGGGGTATCTGACCGTGCTCGGGAAGGGCGACAAGCGCCGCTTGGTACCGCTCGGTGGAGCGGCCTGCGAACTGGTCCAGCGCTACCTGACGGAGGTGCGCCCGAAGTGGACGCGGCCGAACGAGCCGCGGGTGTTCCTCACCTGGCGCAAGCGAGGGCTGACGCGGCAGGCGTTCTGGAAGGCGCTCAAGCAGTACGCCGCCGCTGCCGGGATTCGCAAGGTGCTCAAGCCGCACATGCTGCGCCACTCGTTTGCGACCCACTTGCTGCAAGGCGGTGCAGATTTGCGTGCGGTGCAGACGATGCTCGGCCACGCGGACATCAGCACCACGCAGATCTACACCCACGTCACGGGCGACGGCTTGCGCGCCATGCACAGCCGTTGCCATCCGCGGGCCTGAATCTTCGTGCAGTGCGGCGGGCGCGCGCCGTGTGTGTGGGAATCCGTGTAACCCAGCGGGAGCATGTGGTATAAACCCGCGCCCCCGGCGCATGGCGGTCCGACTCACCCGACCGCGGCGCCGCGTCCATGCGAAGCGACCACGCCAGGAGGCCCCGATGCCGAACCCGCTGTTTCCAGGTCCCACGCAAGGCACACCCATCACCATGGGCAAGGGCGGCCAGTTGCAGGTGCCCAACGACCCCATCGTCCCGTTCATCGAAGGCGACGGCACCGGCCCAGACATCTGGCGCGCCTCGCAGCGCGTCCTCGACGCGGCCGTGGACAAGGCCTACGGCGGCAAGCGCAAGGTCGCCTGGTGGGAGGTCTACGCCGGCGAGAAGTCGTTCGACAAGTGGAAGAGCTGGCTCCCCGAGGAAACGGTCGAGGGCTTTCGCAAGTACCTGGTCGGCATCAAGGGCCCGCTGACCACGCCGATCGGCGGCGGCATGAGCTCGCTGAACGTGGCGTTGCGCCAGAAGCTCGACCTCTACGTGTGTCTGCGGCCCGTGCGCTGGTTCAAGGGCGTGCCTTCACCGGTGAAGGCGCCGCAAGACGTCGACATGGTGATCTTCCGCGAGAACACCGAAGACATCTACGCCGGCATCGAGTTCGAGCAAGGTACGGACGACGCGAAGAAGCTGCTCGGGTTCATAGAGCAGTCCTTCCCGGAGCGCTACAAGAAGATCCGCTTTCCAGGCACGACCGGGCTCGGCATCAAGCCCGTGTCGAGCGAGGGCACCGAGCGCCTGGTTCGCGCCGCCATCGAGTACACCCTGAGCACCGGCCGCAAGAGCGTGACCTTCGTGCACAAGGGCAACATCATGAAGTACACGGAGGGCGCGTTCCGCAACTGGGGCTACGCGCTCGCAGAGCGTGAGTTCGCAGCCAAGGTCTACACCTGGGACCAGTGGGAGCGGACCAAGGCGAAGCAAGGCGAGGAAGCGGCCAACGCCGAGCAGAGCGCGGCGCTCAAGGCCGGCAAGATCCTGATCAAGGACGCGATCGCCGACATCACACTGCAGCAGGTGCTCACCCGCCCGCGCGACTTCGACGTGATCGCGACGTTGAACCTCAACGGCGACTATCTTTCCGATGCGCTCGCTGCGCAGGTCGGTGGCATCGGCATCGCGCCGGGCGGCAACATCAACTACGTCACGGGGCACGCCGTGTTCGAGGCGACCCACGGGACTGCGCCCAAGTACGCCAACAAGGACCAGGTTAACCCCGGCTCCGTCGTGCTGAGCGGCGAGATGATGCTGCGGCACATGGGCTGGACCGAGGCCGCGGACCTGGTGATCAAGGGTCTCGACGGCGCCATCGCTGCCAAGACGGTCACCTACGACTTTCACCGTCAGATGGAGGGCGCCACCCTGCTCAAGTGCTCGGAGTTCGGCACCGCCGTCATCAAGCACATGTGATCGCAGTGAACTGCGAAAAAGGAAGAGACCATGCCTAAGCGCAAGAAGATTGCCCTGGTCGGGGCCGGTAACATCGGTGGTGAGCTGGCCGTGCTCGCGGCTCGCAAGGAGCTCGGCGACGTCGTGCTGCTCGACATCCCCGAGAAAGAGGGCGTGGCCAAGGGCAAGGCGCTCGACATCATGCAGACGCTGGCGCTCGACGGCATCGACGCCAACGTGACGGGCACCTCGAAGTACGAGGACATCCAAGGCTCGGATGTGGTCATCGTGACCGCGGGTGTTCCGCGCAAGCCCGGCATGAGCCGCGACGACCTGCTGTCGATCAACCTCAAGATCATCCGCGCGGTCGCGAGCCAGGTGAAGGTCAACGCGCCGTCCGCGCTGGTCATCGTCATCTCGAACCCGCTCGACGCGATGGTCTACGAGATGAAGAAGGTCACCGGGTTTCCGCGCTCGCGCGTGATCGGCATGGCCGGAGCGCTCGACAGCGCGCGTTTCCAGTGTTTTCTGGCGGAGGCCGCGGGCGTGAGCGTCAAGGACGTGAGCGCGCTCGTGCTCGGCGGACACGGCGACACGATGGTGCCTTGTCTCAGCTACACCACGATCAAGAGCGTGCCGGTTCAGAAGCTGATTCCCAAAGACAAGCTCGACGCGATGATCACGCGCACCCGGGGCGGCGGCGGCGAGATCGTGCAGCTCATGGGCACGAGCGCGTTCTACGCGCCGGCCGCCGGCGCGATCGCGATGGCGGAGAGCTACCTCAAGGCGCAGCGACGGACCATTGCGTGCGCCGCCTACCTCGAGGGCGAGTACGGCTACAAGGACCTGTACATCGGCGTGCCGATCGTGATCGGCGCCGAAGGTATGGAAAAAGTCATCGAGGTCGAGCTGTCGGCCGACGAGAAGAAGATGCTCGAGCAGAGCGCGGCTGCGGTGCGCGAGCTGATCGCGGCCGCGGCCAAGCTGTAAGCACCACGCCAAGGAGAGCGCGATGAACGTCCACGAATATCAGGCCAAGGACGTGCTGCGAAAATACGGTGTCGCCGTGCCCAAGGGCGTCGCGTTGCTCGATCCGGCCGGCGCAAAGGCCGCCGCGGAGAAGCTGATCGCAGAGACCGGCAGCGAGACCGTGGTCGTGAAGGCGCAGATCCACGCTGGCGGTCGCGGCAAGGCCGGCGGCGTCAAGGTCGTCAAGGGCGCGGACGCGGCGCAAAAGGCGGCGAGCGAGCTGTTCGGCAAGGTGCTGGTCACGCACCAGACCGGACCCGAAGGCAAGAAGGTGCAACGCCTGCTGATCGAACAGGGCGTTGCCATTGAGCGTGAGCTCTACCTCGCGCTGGTGCTCGACCGCGAGAAACGCCGCATCGTGGTGATGGCCTCCACCGAGGGCGGCATGGAGATCGAAGAGGTCGCGGCCAAGACGCCGGAGAAGATCCTCAAGGTGTGGGCCGACCCCGCGGTGGGCTTGCAGCCGTACCAAGCGCGGCAAGTCGCCTTCGGGCTCGGGCTCACTGGCGATGCGATGAAGGATCTTGGCCAACTCTTGCCTGCGATGGAGCGCGTGTTCATGCGCGAGGACTGCTCGCAGGTCGAGATCAACCCGCTGATCGTGACCAAGGACAACCACCTGCTCGCGCTCGACGCCAAGATCAACTTCGACGACAACGCCGAGTTTCGTCACAAGGAGTGGGCGGGTTGGCGCGACATGGCCGAGGAGAAGCCGGCCGAGGTCGAGGCCAAGGCGGCTGGCCTGTCGTACATCCAGCTCGACGGCAACATCGGTTGCTTGGTCAATGGCGCGGGCCTGGCCATGGCCACCATGGACATCATCAAGCACTACGGCGGTCTGCCCGCGAACTTCCTCGACGTCGGCGGCGGCGCGAGCAAAGAGGCGGTGACCAAAGCCTTCAAGATCATTCTGACCTCCCCGACGGTGAAGGGGATCTTCGTCAACATCTTCGGCGGTATTGCCCAATGCGACACGATCGCGGCAGGCGTGATCGCCGCGAGCAAGGAGCTGGGGCTGAAGGTGCCGCTGGTGGTGCGTCTCGAGGGCACGAACGTGGAGCTCGGGCGCAAGCTGCTCGCGGAATCGGGCCTGGCGATCACGCCCGCGGCAACGATGGGCGAGGGCGCCAAGAAGATCGTCGAGCTGGTGAAGGGAGCCTGAACCGTGGGCATTCTGGTCGACAAGAACACCAAAGTCCTGGTTCAGGGCATCACCGGCGCGTACGGCGGCAACCACACGCGCTGGTGCATGGAGTACGGCACCAAGGTCGTGGCCGGCGTCACGCCCGGTAAGGGCGGTCAGAAGTTCGAGGACAAGGTCCCGATCTTCAACACCGTGGCCGAAGCGGTGCAGAAGAGTGGTGCGAACGCATCCATGATTTTCGTTCCGCCGCCGTTTGCGGCCGACGCGATCCTCGAAGCGATCGACGCGGGCGTGGAGCTCGTGGCGTGCATCACCGAGGGCATTCCCGTGGTCGACATGATCGGCGTGCGGCGCGTGCTCGACGGCCAACGGCGCACCCGGCTCATCGGCCCCAACTGTCCGGGTGTGATCACCCCCGGCCAGTGCAAGATCGGCATCATGCCCGGCCACATCCACAAGCCGGGTAACGTGGGCGTGGTCTCGCGCAGCGGTACGCTCACCTACGAGGCGGTCGGCCAGCTCAGCGCGCTCGGCATCGGTCAGAGCAGCTGCGTGGGCATCGGCGGCGACCCGGTCAACGGCACCGACTTCATCGACGTGCTCATGGCCTTCAATGCCGATCCGGATACGCGGGCCGTCATCATGATCGGCGAGATCGGCGGTAACGCCGAAGAGAACGCGGCCGAGTACATCAAGCGCGAATTCAAGAAGCCGGTGTGCGGCTTCATCGCGGGCACGACCGCGCCTCCCGGCAAACGCATGGGCCACGCCGGCGCGATCATCTCGGGCGGCAAGGGCACGGCCAAGGACAAGATTGCCGCGCTGCAGGCGGCGGGCGTCAAGATCGCGCCCACGCCATCGGACTT
The DNA here is from genome assembly GCA_044450485.1 of Polyangiales bacterium. Taxonomy (GTDB): domain Bacteria; phylum Myxococcota_A; class Polyangia; order Polyangiales; family JAFGIB01; genus CAVZVA01. Next base: position 11,303 of record JBIOJD010000083.1, read on the forward strand.
GGGCACGACCCTGAAGTCGCTGCTCTGACCAACAGGAGCTATCGAACAATGGCAGTCGAACGCACACTCAGCATCGTCAAGCCGGACGCCGTGGAGAAGAACAACATCGGCGGGATCGTCGCGATGATCGAGGCCGCGGGTCTGAAGGTGAAGGCCATGCGCATGATGCACATGTCGCGGCCGCAAGCCGAAGGCTTCTATTACGTTCACAAGCAGCGACCGTTTTTCGGTGAGCTGGTCGAGTTCATGACGCGCAGCCCCGCCGTCGTGATGTGCCTGGAAGGCGAGAACGCGATTGCCAAGTATCGCGAGGTCATGGGCGCGACCGACCCCGCCAAGGCGGCCGCGGGCACGATCCGCAAGAAGTACGGTAGCAACATCGGCGAGAACGCGTGCCACGGCTCGGACGGCAAGGAGACCGCTGCGTTCGAGATTGGGTACTTCTTCCCCGGCCACGAGCTTTAGTATCGGGAGGGTCACGCGACCCTCCCGCCCGCCGAGCAAAGCTCGTCGGGGCCCACCCTCCCGCGGGGCTCGCTTCGCTCGCAATGGCGGGGGGACGCGTCCTCTGCCGTGACCCCCTTCGCC
>JBIOJD010000084.1:0-11874 GCA_044450485.1 Polyangiales bacterium
CAGTTGACCAACGCGTCACCAGTTCTCCGCGCCCCTCCCCCTCCCGCGCCCACGCAGCCCCGGCTATGATCGCTCCGTGCTCGCCGTGCGGGACGTCGGTTGGGCCGTGCTCATCTGCTTCGGCCTCACGTTTGCGTGGGATTGCCGGCCGGCGCGCGACGCCAGGCGTTTCGTGGAGCGCGAGAGCGAAGCAGGCTTCCTCGACGCCTATACCGGTCACCGCTTCATCAGCGGCGAGCTCATCAAGCCCGAGACGAGCGCGGGCGCGCACGCGGACCCCATGGCCGCCGAACTCCTGGCCCGGCGCTTCGAGATCACCGCGCAGCGCACCGCGTTCTCGGGCAGAAACGCGGAGCTCGTCGTCAGACACATCATCAAGCTCATGGACGGAACCGCCGAAGGTCACGACGTGTCACAAGAAATTCACGTTCGCATCGCGAGAGAGAGCGGCCACTGGGTCTACACGCTGTTCGAGGTCCGCGGGCGAGGCGCCATCGAAGACCCCAATTCCAGCAACCCCTGGGCGCGCGCGATCCGCGAAGGCCAGCAACGAGAATCCCCGAACGGGTAGCGCTGACCCGGACCCGCGTCCTCTGGTACAGTCCGGCCACGTATGGCCGACGAGCCCGAAGACCGAGCCAGCCGCGACTATGGCGCGCTGCCGTTTCGCATCGCCGGCTCACGCGGCAGCGCCGTGTCCTCACCCGACACGCGCGAGGACTACGACAGCGTGCGGCCGATCGCGAACTTGCTGCTCGGGGCCGCGCATGCCGATCAGAAGTACTGCGAGGCCGAGCAGGAGAGCGTGCGCGGACTGCTGTGCCAGCTCGTCGGGAAGGCCGAGCTGCCCGAGAGCCTCGCCAAACAGCTCGAAGAGTTCGACCCGCAGCGCTTCGATTTGCAGCAAGCGATCATGGACTTCCACGAACATGCGCACACGAGCCCGCGCCGCATGCTCGAGCTCACGCGCAAGGTGTGCGACGCGGACGGTACGATCGACATCCGCGAAGACAACTACATGATCGCATTGGCGCTCGCCCTGAGCCTCGCGCCCACGCAGTATCGCGACTTGGTCGTGGCCGAGTCACGCGGGATCAACGGCACGATCAAACGCGCAGAAGACTTGATCCTCGGCTCGCTCGCGCTGCTCGTCGCCGCGTTCCCGATGTTGCTCATCGCGTTGGCGATCAAGCTCAGCTCGCGCGGGCCCGTGTTCTTCCGGCAACGCCGTTACGGCGTGGCCGGCAAGGAAATCCAGGTGCGCAAGTTCCGCAGCATGCGCGTGCAGGAGAACGGCCCACAGGTCGCGCAGGCCAAGCAGCAAGATCCGCGCGTGACGCCGATCGGGCGCTTCATCCGGCGCAGCTCCCTCGACGAGCTGCCGCAGCTCATCAATGTGGTGCTCGGCGACATGTCCTTGATAGGACCGAGGCCGCACGCCGTCGCGCACAACGAGCTGTATCAGCGTCAGATCGTCGAGTACATGCTGCGCCACAAGGTGAAGCCCGGCATCACCGGCTGGGCCCAGGTCAACGGTTGGCGCGGCGAGACCGACACCTTGCGCAAGATGGTCTATCGCGTCGAGCACGACCTCTATTACATCCGCCACTGGAGCACGTGGCTCGACTTCAAGATTCTCTGGCTCACGCTCTTCGGGCGCAAAGTCAGGCAGAACGCGTACTGAGCGCGCGGCCGCGCTACAGCGCGACGCGCAAGACGCTGGCTCCGGTGTCCTTGGGTGTCGCGGCCAGACCGCCGAAGGTCGATTGCAGAAATCGGTCGTACTCCGTGAGCACGGCCTTGCGGTCGCCCGGGTCATGCGGCAACAGCACGATCAGCTCGCTGCCGATCTCGACCATGCCCGAGCGCGAGATGTGGCCGACGCGCACTTCGACCGCACCAGCGCGCATGAACCGTCGCACGAGATCGCGCACGCGGTCTTTGTCGCCGTTGCTGAACTGATGCAGGTCCGATTCCATCCACTCGCTCGCGACGGGCGCCTTGGGATCGAGCGTCGCCGGCCCGGCAGGCTCGCTCGCGGTGTGCGACTCGCTCGCGGACGGCTCGCCCCAGCTCGACAGCGCCTTGTCGACTTCGGTGTCGAACGTCCGGCAGTGACGCAGCATGCCCAAGATCATGAAGAACGCGAATCCCATGCCGGCTCTCATCATCCAGCGCAGCAACCCAGACAGATCCGCGCCGGCATCGGCGGCGTCGCTCGCTGCGCCGAGCCCGACGGCGCGGACGGGGCGCGGCGCTGGTATGGCGCCAGGACTCTGTGCCGAGACCACGGGACCGAGATCGGGCACGGAGCCAGCGGCGTCATCCGCAGCCGCCCGAGGCGTTGCCGCTCGCAACGAGTCGACCTGATACTTGTCTGCGCCGTCGACCATCCATCCTGGTCGTGACTCGCCCTGCAAGCCGGGCACGGCCGATGGCGGCGGCAGATCGCCTTGGTCCATGGACGTGCTCGTCGGCTCGATGCCCGCCCACGCCGGTGGCGGCGGTGGCCGTGCGTCGACGACCTGCTCGACAGCTCGCGACCGCGCGGGCTCGGGCGCGCTCGGCTCCGCACGTGCGGCGGGGCCGAGCTCCGGCGGCGGCCTCCAATCGAGCACCGGCGCAGCGCTGGCGAGTCGTTCGAGCGGGAGCGGGCGTGCGTGCGCGTGCTCCTGCGACACGCGTGGTGCCGGCGCCTCCGGCAGCGTCGGGCCGGCCGGCGTGCTGACTCGCGTCTCGGGCAACGTCGGTCCGCTCGGGCCTCGCGGAGGATCGAGCACCACGTCGTCCGCATGCTCGATCGGCGGTCGCGGATCGACCAGCGTGTCGCTCGGAAGCGGGACGCGCGCCGAGCCTACGATCGTCCCCATGCGCGCAGGCGGTGGCGCGATGTTCTCTGCCACGGGTGGCGACGGCGGTGGTGGCGGGAGCGTCAGCGTGGAGCCGTGTTGCTCCCTGCGCGCGGCCTCTTCGGCCTCGACCGATCCGCGCACGACCATGATCTGTTGCGGTCGAATCGGGCTCCGGCGCAGCTCGAGGTCTGCGCCGATGTCGCGCAACGCGCGCTCGTAGCGCTCGATCTCCGTGGCCGGGACATGGCGTTTGACCACGCGCGGCAGCGACGCGATCAGCTCGCGACCACGATCGGGGTGAAGGCCGAACACGCGCTGCAATCCCAGCTCGGGCCGCTCGGGCCAACCGGGAGCGAAACCGCGGATGTAGATGTCGTACTCGTCCACGCGCGTCCCCCGCGCTAGTTGAACACCCGCACTTGGACCGCGGTCACGTTCTCGTGACCCGCGGCCACGTCGGAGATCACCACGACCGGGTCGCCCGCGAGCACGCGGTTGCGTTGACGCAGCCGCTCGAAGGCCGCGACGATCGTCTTTTCTGGGTCGCTCGAGAAGTCCATCTTGAACGGCACGACCGAGCGCGAGAGCCACAGCTTGCGGCGCGTCGTGCTCATGTTCGTGAAGGCATAGATGATCGCACGATCGGGTCGGAAGCTCGAGACGAGCTGCCCGAGCATGCCGCGTCGCGTCATGACCACGATCGCGGGCGCGTGGAGCGCGTCGGCCAAGCGGCAGGCCGCGCGCGCCAGCTCTTCGCGGGTGCCGCTCGGCTTGCGCTCGGTCTCGAAGCTCATGCCTTGCTCTTTCTCCATCCGGCGAGCGATCCGATCGAGCACTTCCACACATCGCACCGGGTGCTTGCCGGTGGCGGTCTCGCCGCTCAGCATCAAGGCGTCCGCTTGCTCGTACACGACGTTGGCCACGTCCGAGACCTCGGCACGCGTCGGCATCGGGTTCGTGATCATCGATTCGAGCAGGTGGGTGGCGACGATCACGGGCTTGCCGGCGATCGTGCACTTGCGCACGATCTCGCGCTGGATCACGGGGAGCTCCGCGAGCTCGACTTCGACCCCGAGATCACCGCGCGCCACCATCACGCCGTCGGTGGCCTCGAGGATCGCGTCGAAGTTGTCGACGCCTTCTTGATTCTCGATCTTGGCGATCAGCCGCACGTGGTGGCCGCCGGCCTCTTCGATCAGCGCACGCGCTTGGTGAATGGTCTGGGCGTCGCGCACGAACGACATCGCGATGAAGTCGACGTCATGCTCGATCCCGAACAGGATGTCGCGTCGGTCTTTCTCCGTGACGTCGGGAAGGTTGACCCGCACGCCTGGCAGATTGATGTGCTTGCGCGAGCCGACGGTGCCGCTGTCCAGCGCCCGGCAACGGAGCGCCTTCTGCTGCACCTCGAGCACCAGCAGATTGATCAGACCGTTGTCGACCGTGATGCGCTCGCCGACCTTGAGCTGATTCACCATGTCTTCGTAGTCGACGTGGATGCTCTTCTCTTCGGTGTTCTCGTGCGGAATCACCGTGACCCAGAACTCTTCGCCGACCTTGAGCTGCAGGCTGCCCTGGACCACGCCGGTGCGGATCTCGGGCCCTTGCAGGTCGAGCATGATCGACACCGGATGGTTGAGCTGGCGGTTCAGGCTGCGGATCCTGCGAATGCTCAGCAGGTGCCCTTCCTGGTCGCCGTGCGACATGTTGAGCCGCGCGACGTTCATGCCAGCCCTCGCCAGCTTCTCCATCACCTCGCTCGAAGCGCTCGCGGGGCCGATCGTGCAGATGATCTTGGTGTGCCGAAAATCGCGTCGCTGCTCTGCCATGGTCTCGGAGTCAGTCCGAATCATAGCTCGAAACCGGGCCGACCTCGCAGAAGCTGTTTGAGTTGCTGGGGGCTGCTGCACGTGCTAGCAGTGCGCACCGCGCAGGCGGCCAAAAAAGCAGCACCCGATGTCCGTCACGGTTCAAGCGCCCTCGCTCCGCAGCGTCAACCCCGGCACGGCCGGGTTGCGCAACATCGCGATCATCGCCCACGTCGACCACGGCAAGACGACATTGGTCGACGCCATGCTGCGCCAGACCGGTGCGTTCAAGGCGCACGAGGCGGTGATCGAACGCGCGATGGACAGCAATGATCTCGAGCGCGAGCGCGGCATCACGATCCTGGCCAAGAACACCTCGGTCAATTACCGAGGCACGCGCATCAACATCATCGACACGCCCGGCCACGCCGATTTCGGCGGCGAGGTCGAGCGCACCTTGCAGATGGCCGACGGCGCATTGTTGCTGGTCGACGCCGCCGAGGGGCCCCTGCCGCAAACGCGCTTCGTGCTCAAGCACGCGCTCGAGCTCGGGCTGCGCGTGATCGTGGTGATCAACAAGATCGATCGCAGGGACGCGCGGCCGAGCGAGGTGCTCGACCACACCTTCGATCTGTTCTGCGATCTCGGCGCGAGCGACGCGCAGGCAGACTTCCCGGTGTTGTACACGGTGGCCACGCGCGGCACGGCGGTGCGCGAGCTCGGCGAGGAGGGCAAAGATCTCACGCCGCTGTTCGACACCATCCTCGAGCAGGTGCCTCCGCCCCAGGGCGACCCGGACAAACCGCTGCAGATGCTCGTGACCAACATCGACTGGGACGACTATGTCGGTCGCTTGGCGGTCGGCCGCATTCTGCACGGGCGCATGGTCGCAGGACAGCCGATCGCGCGTCTGCATGCGACCGGCCAGAACCTCTCGCGCATCGTACAGCTCTACGGCTTTGCCGGGCTCGGCCGACAGCGCATCGAGTCCGCGGCGGCTGGCGACGTGGTGAGCTTGGCAGGCATCGACGAGGTCTCGATCGGCGACACGATCGCGGATCCGGAGCACCCGGTCGCGCTGCCGCGAATCGAGGTCGAGCCGCCCACGATCCAAGTGCGCTTCCACGTCAACGCCTCGCCGCTGGCGGGCAAGAGCGGCAAGTTCGTCACCTCGCGCCACCTGCGCGACCGCTTGTTCCGCGAGACCAAGAAGAACCTCGCGCTGCGCGTCGAGGAAACGCCCGAGCCCGACGCGTTCGTGGTCTACGCGCGCGGCGAGCTGATGATCGGCGTGCTGTGCGAGACCATGCGCCGCGAGGGCTACGAGCTCGCGCTCGGCAACCCGGAAGTGGTGGTGCGCGAGGAAAACGGCCAAAAGGTCGAGCCGAGCGAGCGCATCGTGGTCGACGTGCCGGACGAGCACGTCGGCATCGTGACCTCTGCGCTCGGCGAGCGCCGCGCGCGCATGGACAAGCTCTATCCCTCGAGCACAGGCCGCACGCGGCTCGAGTTCGTGGGCCCGGCGCGCGCATTGCTAGGCTACCGTTCTCAATTCCTGACCGACACCCGCGGCACTGGCCTGCTCAACACCCTGTTCGAGGGCTGGCAGCCCTACGCCGGCCCGATGCTGAGGCGCAAGAACGGCGCGCTGGTCTCCGATCGCGCAGGCTCCACCACGCCCTACGCGTTGTTCCATCTCGAGCCGCGCGGGCGGCTGTTCGTGGGGCCGCAGGACGTGGTCTACGAAGGCATGGTCGTGGGCGAGCACAACCGCGAGAGCGATCTCGACGTGAACGTGTGCCGCGAGAAGAAGCTCACCAACGTGCGCTCCAAGAACCGCGACGACAACACGCTCTTGACGCCGCCCGTGGTGCACACGATCGAGTCCGCGCTCGAGTTCATCGATCGCGACGAGCTGGTCGAGATCACGCCTGAGGCAGTCCGCGTAAGCAAGAAAGTGCTGGCCTGCAACCTGCGTCCCAAGCGCAGCGACGATCGCGGCAGCTGAAGCACGCTCCGGTTACTGCTGCAGCGCCTCGATCTGTTTCTTGAGCTGATCGACGAGCTGCGTTTGCTTGGTCAGCGCGTCCTTCTCGGCGCCGAGCTTGGCGAAGGTCTCGTTCAAGCAGGGTTTGACCCGTTCCTTCAGCGCGACGATCGCGTCGTTGGTGGACGTCATCGCAAACACGGTGAGCGCCGCCAGTCCGAGAGCGGGCAGCGCCAACGTCAACACGCGTGCCCCAGCCGGCGCGCCGAAGCGTCGCAAGGCGACGGGCGAGAGCAGCAGCAGCAAGAGCACCGCGCCACCGCAAGCGATCTCGGGCTTGTCGTCGCTCCAGAGCTTGTCGATGAAGCCCGTGTCCGCCGCCGCGCGCAGGTTCTGGCAGTAGGACGACCCCTGAAGCGCGGCGTACTGTTCGTCGATGTTTTGCCGAAGCGCATTGCCGGTCTCGGTGTTGAGCTCGACCTTGCGCAAGCTCACGAGGGCCTTGGGCCGTTGCTCGAGCGGCACTTGCTCGAGGATGTTGGTGTAGACGACGTGACCGGCCGCGTTGACGTAACGATAGAAGTGTTCGCCCTTGTCGTCGGACTGTGCGCGCACCACCAGAGCCGTGCTCCAAAAGGCAACGAGCACGACGAGCCACGACGCAAGCGCTTGTGTCTGACGACGGCTCACGGTGGCTCCCGCCCTGCCCTTCCCCAGTCGAGCATAACATTTCCCGAGGTTGCAGCCGATCGTCCCGCTTGCACGCGGCTCTGCTCCACGGCACCGTGCTGGCCATGGTCGACCGCGAAGCCTTGCGCGAACAAGCCGTGCGCGTGCACCTGCGCTACGTGCGCGAGGTCGTGGTCGCGTTCGGGTATTGCCCATGGGCCCACGGTGCGCTCGAAGGCGGCCGGGTGCGCAGCGCGGTGCTATTCGGAAGCGAGCCCGCGCTCGATGCGACGCTCGCGGAGATCGTGGCGCTCGAGCTCGATGCCGACGTGGACATCGGCTTCCTGCTCTTCCCAGAGTCGACACTCGGCCCGCTCGAGCATCAGCACTTCGCCGCTCAGGTGCGCGCGAGCTACGACCCTCCGGGCGCCAGCCGCAGCGAGGGCTTCGCGGTCGCCGACTTCCACCCGGACGTGACCGCGGACCTGCGCTCACCCGAGCGCCTGGTTCCCTTCATCCGCGCGAGCCCGGACCCGAGCTTGCAGCTCGTTCGCCACTCGGCGCTCGCCGCCGTGCGGCGCGGCGACACGCAAGGCACGCGCTTCGTCGACGCCGCCGCGCTCGCAGCTCAGTTGCTCCATCACGAAGGCGCCGCCACGCCCCCGCTGCACGAGCGGATCGCAAGCATGAACCTCGAGACCACGTCGCGGATAGGTGTCGAGCGCGTGACCGCCGTGCTTCGCGACATCGCACGCGACCGGGATCAGGCGTACGCTGCGCTCGGGATTTCCGCGCCGCCTTGGCGCCGGGCGGGCTGAGCGCCGAGGTCGCCAAACGCCCCGAGGGCCAGATCGCCCCGCAATCTGCCGAACTTCTTGCACTTCGCGCCAAGAGGAGTAATAGGGGCGGCGAGGTCGGGACAGCCTCGACGGGGCCGGGTTTCGCGGGGGGTCGCGTTCCACGGCGCCGCGCGAAACGGCTACAATCCATCCACGGACATGGCGGAACACAGCGAGAGCGAGGGCGATCCGGTCACCCTGGTGCACGTTCAGAGGCCCGAGGGCGTCTCCGGCAATCGCGCCGCCACGGCGCAAGAGGTCGCGCCGCAGGCCGCGCGCAAGGCGCCGGCCGACGCCGTCTCGCTCGCGGCGAGCGGGCTACCTCCCGAAGCCATGCACGAGCGCGACCGCTACCTCGAGCGCTCGGTGCTCGGCGAAGGCGGGATGGGGCGCATTCACCTGTGCCACGACGGTCGCATCGGCCGCGACGTGGCGATGAAGGTGTTGCGCCAGCGCTACGCGAAGCACCCGGACACGGTCGCGCGCTTCGTGCGCGAGGCGCGCATTCAGGGGCAGCTCGAGCATCCCTCGATCGTCCCGGTCTACGATCTGTCGCGCACGCTCGATGGACGCATCAGCTTCACGATGAAGCGTGTCCACGGCAAGACGATCGAGCAGATCATCGACGGCCTGAACGCCAAGGACAAATACTTCATCGAGAACTATCCGCGCAGAAAGCTCCTGCGCGCGTTCTCGGCGGCGTGCTTGGCCGTGGATTTCGCACACTCGCGCGGCGTGCTGCACCGCGACCTCAAACCCAGCAACATCATGCTCGGCGACTTCGGCGAGGTCTACGTGCTCGACTGGGGCCTGTCCAAGGTGGCGGGCTTGCCCGACTTGCTCGGCGAGCGGCCGGTCGCCCTCCCCCGCGACGGCACCACCGACACGCTCGACGGAGCCGTGCTCGGCACGCCTGGCTACATGTCACCCGAGCAAGCGCGCGGTGAGAGCGTCAGCATGGACATGCGCTCCGACGTGTACTCGCTCGGCGCCATCCTGTATGAGACGCTCGCGCTGCAACCGCTGCACGCGCGCGGCACGGTCTCGGGGATGATGACGTCGACCGTCGTCGGCGCGGATGGTCGGCCGTCGTTCCGCTCGCCGCAGCGCAGCATTCCTTCCGAGCTCGACGCGATCTGCGTCAAGGCGACGCAGCTCGAAATGGACCACCGCTTTGCCTCCGTGCGCGAGCTGCACGACGCGATCGAGCGCTACCTCGACGGCGAGCAAGACCTGAAGCTGATGCGCGAGATGGCGCAAGCCCACGCGCGCGCCGCCGAGGTCGCGGCCGAGTACGCGCTCGCGCGCGGCCCCAACGCCAAAGAAGAACGCGTGCGCGCCTTGCGCGAAGTGGGCCGCGCGCTGGCGCTCGATCCCTCGCACACCGAAGCGCAACGCGTGCTGCTCAGGCTGCTGGCGACGCCGCCTGGCGAGCTGCCCGAGGAAGAGCGGGTCGAGGTCGCGCTCGAAGAACAAGACGCCGCGCGCTTCACCGCCAGCATGAGCGGCTGGTATCACCTGTCGTTCTTGATCACTACCGGCCTCGTGCTCGCGATGGGCGTCAAGAGCTGGGTCGCGCTGGGGCTGTACGCGCTGGTCAGCGCGGCCACGGCGGCGATCGGCTTCTTCAGCGCTCGCGGCCTCGTGTCGCCGAATTACCGGCTGTTCGCGAACATCATCAGCGGCACGCTCGCGATCGGCTTCATGAGCACGATGTTCGGGCCCCTGTTCTTGATCCCGGGCTTGGCCGCGATGAGCACCATGGCCGCAAGCTTCAACACCCCCACCCGCGGCGCGCGCGCGCTCGTGATCAGCATCGGCGTGCTGGCGGTGGTGGTGCCGCTCGGGCTCGAGCTGATGGGGCTGTTGCCGCCTTCGTACGAGTTCCGCGACGGCTACATGCTGGTGCTGCCGCGCATGCACTACTTCTCGCCGACCGCGACCATGCTGTTCCTGTGCTACATCGGCCTCGGCCACATCGTCAGCATCTCGGTCTTGATGGGCCGCCTGAACGAAGCGCGCGTCGCCGCGATCGAAAAGGCGCACAAGCAGACCTGGCAGCTCAAGCAGCTCGTCAGCGACGACGCCCAGCACGAGCTGAGATAGGGTTCAGTTACCGGGGAGGCACGCGCCTCCCCGCCCCAACGGAGTGAATCCGTTGGGGCCCCACCCCACGGCGAGGCTCGCTTCGCTCGCTCGTCCCAGGAAAAACACCCTCCCCTTTGGCTACGGGCTCGGGTTCTGCTAGATCGAGGGTCCCGGCCCTAGTAGACACGGCTGTATACCCAACCGCAGGGAGAGATCCTCATGGCAGACGCAGTCATCGTTTCCACCGCGCGCACCGGCATCGGCAGGGCCTTTCGCGGCTCGCTCAACATGACCCACGGCACGGCCATGGCCGGCCACGCGATCAAGCACGCCGTCGAGCGCGCCAAGATCGACCCCAAAGAGGTCGAGGACTGCATTCTGGGCTGCGGTCTGCCCGAGGGCGCGACCGGTCACAACGTCGCGCGCAACGCCGCAGTGCGCGGGGGCCTGCCGGTCACCGTCGCCGGCACCACCGTGAACCGCTTCTGCTCGTCGGGCTTGCAGGCGATCAGCATGGCCGCGCAGCGCGTGATCGTGGACAAGGTCCCGTTCATGGTCGCAGGCGGCGTGGAATCGATCAGCCTCGTGCAAGCGAACCTGAACCTGAATCATTTCGTCGGCACGCGCGTGGCCGACCCGAAGAACCCGATGGGCGCGCCCGAGTACGAGGACGGCTGGCTGATGAAGAACAAGCCCGAGCTGTTCATGGCCATGATCAACACCGCCGACGTGGTGGCCAAGCGCTACAACGTGAGCCGCGAGGCGCAGGACCAGTACGCGTTGCAGAGCCAGCAGCGCACCGCCAAGGCGCAGGCCGAAGGCAAGCTGAACGACGAGATCGTGCCGTTCACGACCACGATGCAGCTCGTGGACAAGGCGTCGGGCGCGCGCAGCTACAAGGAAGTCACTGTCACCAAGGACGAGGGCAACCGGCCCGAGACGAATCTGCAAGGCCTCACGGGGCTGCAGCCGGTCAACAACACGGCGACCATCACGGCGGGCAACGCGAGCCAGCTCTCGGACGGCGCGTCAGCGTGTGTGATCGCCGACAGCAAGGTGGCCGAGAAGCGCAACCTGCCGGTGCTCGGCATCTACCGCGGACTCGGCATTTCCGGGCTCGAGCCCGACGAGATGGGCATCGGTCCGGTGCTCGCGATTCCGCGTCTGCTCGAGCGCAACGGGCTCAAGGTCAGCGACATCGACCTGTGGGAGCTGAACGAGGCGTTCGCGGTGCAGGTGGTCTACTGCCGCGACAAGCTCGGGATCCCGAACGACAAGCTGAACGTGAACGGCGGCGCGATCTCGATCGGCCACCCGTACGGCATGAGCGGCTCGCGCATGGTCGGCCACGCACTGATCGAGGGCAAGCGCCGCAAGGCCAAGTACGTGGTCGTGACCATGTGCGTCGGCGGCGGCATGGGCGCAGCGGGGCTGTTCGAAGTTGCCTAGATAACGGGAGGGTCACGCGACCCTCCCGCCCGCCGAGCAAAGCTCGTCGGGGCCCACCCACCCGCGGGGCTCGCTTCGCTCGCGCGTACACTGCACGCGTGATCCTGCTGGGCGGCCACGAGGGGCCGGTGAGCCGGGGTTCGGGACGGGCGGGTTGCATTGTGCGGCGGTCGCGGTGAAAC
>JBIOJD010000085.1:0-11817 GCA_044450485.1 Polyangiales bacterium
CCTTACGTGTATCCGAATCTGTTCACGATGATGTTCCACACGCTGCAGCGCTATCAGGCGTTCAACCATCGCACGCTCGAGCCCGAAGCGCGCTTCGATCAACCAGTGCCGGATTGGCCCCTGCTCGACAAGATCGGCCGGAGCTGGCCGTGCCATCTGGCCTTCATGGGCTTGTACACGGCCTTCTACGTGCACTTCGCGCCGTCGTGGGGCTACTATCTGCTACTTCCCGTGCACTTCATGATGGGCCCGATCCACGGCGCGATCGTCAACTGGTGCGGCCACAAGTACGGCTACCGCAACTTCGAGACGACCAAAGCCGATAAGTCGCGCAACACCCTGGTGTTCGACTTCGTGACGATGGGCGAGCTGTTCCAGAACAACCACCACAAGTACGGGATGTCTCCGAACTTCGCCGCACGCTGGTTCGAGATCGACCCGACGTACCCGATCATCAAGCTGCTTGCGTGGCTCAAGGTCATCGACCTCGGGCCCGCACCGCAGTGGGCGCGCTATCCGGCCCGAGAAGCCGACGCGATCGCCTGACCCGGCCGCCCCGCCCGGAGTCGACAGCATGGATTTCGGTGTCAACCAAGCCGTAGTCGAAGAGCTCTACCTGCGTTACCGCGACAATCCGCGGGCCGTCGCGGAGACTTGGCGCAATTTCTTCGAGGCGATGAGCGCCGAAGAGCGCGCCGAGCTCGTGGACAACGGCTTGGCCGAGCGCGGCAACGGCCACCCGCAGAAGACTCTCGTCGGCATGCCGAGCCCGCAGCAGAGCGCGGCCCCCGAGAGCACGCGTGCTCCGGCAGCCCCCAAACCCGTCAACGGCAACGGCCGGCCGGAGCTGGTCGACGAGCTGATCGGCTCAGGCCCGCGTCCACGGGTGGCGGCGGCGCTCGATACCCAGCTCATCAGCGAGTACCAGGAACGCGTCACCGCGCTGGTGCAGGGCTACCGCATGCGCGGGCACCGCTTCGCGCAGCTCGATCCGCTGGGCCTCACGCAGATCGACCAGAGCGAGCTCTCGCTCGAGCGCTTCGGGCTCGCGGACGTCGACCCGGACACCACGTTCGCGACCGGCAACTTCGCGGCCGAGGGCAAGCTCCCGCTGCGCGAGATCGTGCGACGCCTCAAGGACACCTACGCGCGCAACATCGGCGTGGAGTTCCGCAACCTGGAAGAGCCCGAGATCCGCTCCTGGTTCCAGGAACAGATGGAGCCGAGCGGCAACCGCATCAGCCTGTCGGCCGAGCAGCAAGTGGCGATCTTGTCCAAGCTGATCGACGCGGAGATCTTCGAGCAGTTTCTGCCCACCAAGTACGTCGGCGCCCAGCGCTTCTCGCTCGAAGGCGCAGAGAGCATCGTGCCACTGCTCGAGCTCGTGATCGACGAAGCCGGCCGCGGCGGCATCGAAGAGATCGTCATCGGCATGGCTCACCGCGGCCGGCTCAACGTGCTGGCGAACGTGCTGGAAAAGAACCTCAAGGAGATCTTCGCAGCCTTCGAGGACGACAACCCCGAGCTGTCGATCGGCCGCGGCGACGTCAAATACCACCTCGGCTACTCGTCGGACAGGCTCACGCCCTCGGGCACGCCGATTCATCTCACGCTCGCGTTCAACCCGAGCCACCTCGAGTGGGTCAACCCTGTCGTCGAGGGCCGCGTGCGCGCCAAGCAAGACCGGCGCGGCGATCGCGAGCGCAAGACAGTGCTGCCGCTGCTGATCCACGGCGACGCCGCGGTGATCGGCCAAGGCGTGGTGCAGGAGACCGTCAACTTGAGCGGCCTGCGCGGCTACTCGACCGGTGGCACCGTGCACGTCGTGGTCAACAACCAGATCGGCTTCACCACGGTCTGGGAGGACGCGCGCTCGAGCCGCTACTGCACCGACATCTTCCGCATGCTGCGGTGCCCGATCTTCCACGTTAACGGCGAGGACCCTGAGGCCGTGGCGCAGGTGGTCAAGCTGGCGATGGAGTACCGGCAGCGCTGGGGCCGCGACGTCGTGATCGACATGTATTGTTATCGCCGCTATGGGCACAACGAGGCCGACGAGCCGCGCTTCACGCAGCCGGTGATGTACGCCGCCGTCGATCAGAAGCCCTCGGTGCGCGAGGTCTACGTCAAGCACTTGGTGGAGCTCGGCAACTTGACGGAAGAACGCGCCCAGGAGATCGAGCAGTCGCGCAAGCGCGTGCTCGAGGAAGCGCTCGACGCCACGCGCGGTCATCACTTCGTGCCGCCCAACTACGCGATGCAGGGATTGTGGGCCGGCTACGTGGGCGGCGCCGATGCGAGCTGTCCCGAGGTCGACACCACGGTGCCGCGTGAGCGCATGCGCGAGCTGCTGATCGCGAGCACGGCCGTGCCGGTAGACTTCCGCGTTCATCCCAAGCTCGAGCGCTTGCTCGAGCAGCGGCGCGAGATGGCCCAAGGCAAGCGCGCGCTCGATTGGGGCGCGGGCGAGCTCGCCGCGTACGCCTCGCTCGTGGCCGACGGCAACGGCGTGCGGCTGAGCGGCCAAGACTCGCGGCGCGGCACGTTCAGCCACCGTCACGCGGTGCTGCACGACAACGTGAGCGGCCGGCTCTACACGCCGATCGCGCACCTCTCGGAGAGGCAAGCGCGCTTCGAGGTCTGGGACAGCCCACTGTCCGAGGCGGGGGTGCTCGGCTTCGAGTTCGGCTACAGCCAGGACTCGCCCGATGCGTTGGTGCTGTGGGAGGCGCAGTTCGGCGACTTCTGCAACGGCGCGCAGGTGATCATCGATCAGTTCGTGTGCAGCTCGGAGGACAAGTGGTACCGGCTCAGCGGGCTCACGTGCCTCTTGCCCCACGGCTTCGAGGGCCAGGGTCCGGAGCACAGCAGCGCGCGGCTCGAGCGCTGGCTCAATCTGTGCGCCGAGGACAACATGCAGGTCTGCAACCTGACCACGCCGGCGCAGCTCTTCCATGCATTGCGGCGTCAGGTGCTGCGGCCCTACCGCAAGCCGCTCATCATCATGTCGCCGAAGAGCTTGCTCCGCTCACCGGCCGCGACCTCCACGCTCGAAGAGCTGAGCGCGGGCGGCTTCAAGCGCGTGATCGGCGACGAAGAGGCGGTCCCCAAGCGCGTGAAAAAGGTGCTGCTGTGCTCGGGCAAGATCTACTACGAGCTGGCGGCGGCGCGCCGCGATGCCGGACGCAAAGACATCGCCATCATCCGGGTCGAGCAGCTCTATCCCCTGCGGGCCGAGGTGCTGGATGCGGCGCTCGCGCCCTACAAGCCGGGCACCCCCGTGGTCTGGGTCCAGGAGGAGCCGTTCAACATGGGCGCTTGGTACTACATGCGCGCGCGGCTGCCCGAGCTGCTCGAAGACCGTTTTCCACTCCAATGCGTGACCAGGCCCGAGAGCGCGAGCCCGGCGACCGGCTCGATGGGCGCACACAAAATCGAGCAAGCGCGGGTGGTCGAGGCCGCCCTCGCATGAGCGCGCCGGGTGTTTCGGTTCCTTTGCAGGGACGTTTACATTCCCAGGAGTTTGCGCCATATGAAGCCCGCGGTGGTGATGGTGTGAAGTCTGGATGAGAGCCTCGAAACCATTGGGGTTTCGGACGCTTGCGTCCGGGTTGCGGGGTGAGGAGAGCTGATTCGATGTCCAAGGCAGTCGAGACGGTAGAGACCGTCGCAATCCGCTTCGCGGGTGACTCGGGCGACGGGATGCAGGTAACGGGTAGCCAGTTCACGGATACGACGGCGCTGGCCGGCAACGACCTTGCTACTTTTCCAGACTTTCCAGCTGAAATCCGGGCCCCAGCCGGCACTCTGGCGGGCGTCTCCGGGTTCCAAATCAACTTCTCGAGCCAAGCCGTGTACACGCCGGGCGACGCGCCGGACGTGCTCGTGGCGATGAACCCGGCCGCGCTCAAGACCAACCTCGGCGACCTCAAGCCGGGCGGCATGTTGATCCTCAACAGCGAGGCCTTCACCGACAAGAACTTCGAGCGCGTCGGTTACAAGCAGAGCCCGCTAAAAGACGGGTCGCTGGCCAAGTACCGCGTGTTCGAGGCCGACATCACCGGCATGACGCTGCGCTCGATCGAAGACCTCAAGCTCAACAACCGCACGGCCGTGCGCTGCAAGAACTTCTTCGCGCTCGGGCTGTGCTACTGGCTCTACAATCGCGACCTCAGCTACACCGTCGACTGGATCCGCCAGCGCTTCGGCGAGACCCCGACCGGCGTGGCGAACCTGCGCGCGCTCAAGGCTGGCTACAACTTCGGCGAGACAGCCGAGCTCTTCGACCGCAGCTACGAGATCAAGCAAGCCAAGATCGCGCCTGGGCGCTATCGCAACATCTCGGGCAACGAGGCGCTCGGGCTCGGTCTGCTGGCCGCTGCCGAACTCAGCGGGCTGCAGCTCTTCCTCGGCTCGTACCCGATCACGCCCGCGTCGGACATTCTGCATTTCCTGGCCGCGCACAAGCACATGGGCGTCAAGACCTTCCAGGCCGAGGACGAGATCGCAGCCGTGTGCTCCGCGATCGGCGCGAGCTACACCGGCGCGCTCGCGGTCACGACGACCAGCGGCCCAGGCTTCGCGCTCAAGGCCGAAGCCATCGGTCTCGCGATCACGCTCGAGCTACCGCTGGTGATCTGCGACATCCAGCGCGCGGGACCGAGCACCGGCATGCCGACCAAGACCGAGCAGGCCGACCTGCTGCAGGTGATGTACGGCCGCAACGGCGAGTCGCCGATACCTGTAGTCGCCGCGCGCAGCCCAGGCGACGCGTTTCACGCGGCGATCGAGGCTTGCCGCATCGCGCTGCGCCACATGACTCCGGTCGTGCTGCTGAGCGATGGCTACATCGCGAACAGCGCCGAGCCTTGGCCCGTGCCGGTCATGGCCGACCTGCCGCCGATCGAGGTGAAGTTCCGGACCGATCCGGAAGGCTTCGCACCGTATCTGCGGGACGAGCGACTGGTGCGCCCGTGGGCAATCCCGGGTGTGCCGGGCCTCGAGCACCGCATCGGCGGCATCGAAAAAGAAAACATCAGCGGCAACATCAGCTATGACCCGCACAACCACGAGCTGATGAGCAAACTGCGCGCCGAGCGCGTGGAGCGCATCGCCGACGACTTACCGAGGACCGAAGTGATGGGTGACGAGCAGGGCGACCTGCTGGTCTTGGGCTGGGGCGGCACCTTCGGCGCGATCCGAGGCGGCGTCGCGCACATGCGCGAGCGCGGGCACAAGATCGGTCACGTGCAGCTCCGGCACATCAACCCGTTCCCGCGCGACCTCGGCGAGATCATGCGGCGCTTCGACCGCGTGCTGGTGCCCGAGCTCAACCTGGGCCAGCTCGTGAAGCTGATCCGCGCTCGCTACCTGATCGACGCCAAGAGCTACCCGAAGATCCAAGGCCAACCATTCAAAGAAGCGGAAATCGTCGAGGCCATCCGCGCACAACTGGAGGCCCACTGATGCAAGCCAAGAATCCCTACCCGGTCGTCCAGCCCACCGACCCGAGCGCGCAGACGCGCAAGGACTTCACCTCGGATCAAGAGGTGCGCTGGTGCCCGGGCTGCGGCGACTACTCGATTCTGGCTCAGGTGCAGCGCGTGCTGCCGTCGTTCGGCATTCCCAAGGAGAAGTACGTGTTCGTGAGCGGCATCGGCTGCTCGAGCCGCTTCCCCTATTACATGGATACCTACGGCATCCACAGCATTCACGGGCGTGCGCCCGCGATCGCCACCGGCATCAAGGCCATCAACCCCGACCTGACGGTGTGGGTCGTGACCGGCGACGGCGACGCGCTCTCGATCGGCGGCAACCACTTCCTGCACGTGCTGCGCCGCAACGTGGATGTGAAGCTCCTGATGTTCAACAACCAGATCTACGGCTTGACCAAGGGCCAATACAGCCCGACCTCGCCGCTGGGCAAGAAGGCCAAGTCTACGCCGCTCGGCTCGGTCGACTATCCGGCCGACCCGGTCAGCGTCGCGCTCGGCGCGGGCGCGACCTTCGTGGCGCGCACGCTCGACGTGAACGTGCAGCACATCCAAGAAATCCTCAAGCGTGCCTCGCAGCACAAGGGCACGGCCTTCGTCGAGATCTTCCAGAACTGCAACATCTTCAACGACGGCGCGTTCACCCAGCTCACCGAGAAAGAAACCAAGGCCGACAGCACGGTCGAGATCGTGCACGGCAAGCCGCTGCGCTTCGGCAAGAACAAAGAGAAGGGCATCGTGCTCGACGGCAGCCTGCACCCGAAGGTGGTCGTCGTGGACGAGGTCGGCGAGGACAAGCTGTTCGTGCACGACGAGCAGAACGAGCTGTGCGCGCTGGTGCTGAGCCGGCTGAGGGCGCCCGAATTCCCGACCCCGATCGGCGTGTTTCGCGCGGTGGAGGTCCCGAGCTATGATGCGATGCTGAATCAGCAGGTCGACCGCGCGAAGGCGGGCAACCGCACGACCGTGCAAGACCTGCTCGACGATGGGGCGTGGACGATCTCCTAGACCCCACCCCGAGGAGGCTACCGTGGCAAGACTCGCTACCTGCGCCATCGCAATGCTGCTCGCAACGTGGTCCTCGGGCTGCCTCGATCTGAGCGGCCACCAGGCGAACGTCATGTCGCTCAACCTCAACTGGGACGACGAGACCACGACCGCCAAGTTCCAGCCCGGGACGTGCAAGAGCGCCGCCGTCGACTCGATGACGTGGTCGCTCACCCGCATCGACACCGGCGAAGAGGTCGCGAACAACACCGAGCCCTGCGCCAACGGCATCGACGTGATCGACCCCTCGCCGGCCGAGTACACGCTCAAGATCACGGGCAAGGACAAGAGCGGGAACGCGCTCTGGCACTCCACCTGCAAGGGGCTTCGGGTGCTGCGCTTCGACGTCACCTACGACTGCGACGTCGATGCCCCCTGAGCACGGGGCTGCCGGCCACCGCCGAGACCAGGCCTGAGTCGTGCCTCAGGATCTGCGCTCGCGGTTCCCATTTCCGCGTCTGTCCGCGGTGGTCAAGAAGCTGCTCTACGGGCTGACTGCCTGCTACGTCGCCCAGCTCGTCGCTCAGAACTGGCTCGGAGTGAACGTGGTGTCCTGGCTTGCGCTCCGGCCCGGAAGGTTGGAGCCCTGGCAGCTCCTCACCTACGTGCTGGTCGACGGCGGCCATCCGATGATGTTCATGTTCGGGCTGCTGTTCCTGTGGTGGGCGCTTTCGCCATTCGAGATCGCCTACGGCCCGCTGCGCGTGCTTCAGCTCAGCCTGTGCTGCGTGCTCGGCGCGAGCGTGCCGGCCGATCTCGTCGGCTTTGCGCTGCCAGGCTCACCGCCGCTCTACGGATCGAGCGCGCTGTGGTTCGGCGGCATCGCGGCCACGAGCTGGCTCTACCGCGACCAACAGATGTCGCTCTTCGGCATGCTGCAGCTCAGCGGCAAGCAGTTCCTGTACGTCCTGCTCGCGATGAGCGCCTTGTCGTTTCTCTTCGACAAAGATCACACCCAGCTCGTCGCGAGCCTCGGCGCGATCGGCGCCGCCATCGCGTTCACCCGCTGGATGAAGCGGCCTCGCAGGCCGCAGGCCACGCGCAAGCCCTCGGGACGGCCACGCAGTTTCAAGGTCATAGAAGGCGGTGGCGGCAACGACGACGGCCGCCCGAAGTGGCTCAATTAGACGGGGTATCGGGAGCCGCGACCCGTGAGGCAACGAAGGCGCGGAGGCTACCGCGCCTCAGCTTGCCTGCGATCGTCGCAACTCGACGCACACCTATGATCGGGCTGCTCGTGTCCTTATCCTGAGAAGGTCGAGTCGTGAGGACGTTTTGAGCTCAGAAAGCGGCGATAGCACCGCGCGCCTTCGTGCTGCGCCGATCGCGGGACGTTACGAGGTCGAGGCCAAGCTCGCGAGGGGTGGCATGGGCGCCGTCTATCGCGTGCGCGACCTGTCGACCGGTCGCGCGCTCGCGCTCAAGCGCCTGCAAGCGCGCGCACGCAGCACGAGCGCTTTGTTCGAGCGCGAGTATCAGACCCTGCGCAGCCTGAAGCACCCGCGCATCATCGAGGTGCACGACTACGGCCTCGACGCCGACGGCGCGTATTACACGATGGAGCTGCTGCCGGGCAGCGATCTGCACGAGCTCGCCCCGGTGTCCTACGCCACGGCCTGCGCCTATTTGCGCGACATCGCTTCGTCCCTGGCTTTGTTGCACGCGCGGAGATTGCTGCACCGCGATCTGAGCCCGCGCAACGTGCGCGTCACCGAGGATGGGCGCTGCAAGCTGATCGACTTCGGCGCGTTGATGAGCTTCGGCGTGGCCAGCGACGTGGTCGGTACACCGCCCTGCGTGCCGCCGGAAGCGATGCGCGGCGCGCCGCTCGACCAGCGCTCGGACCTGTACTCGCTCGGCGCGACGGCCTATTACCTCCTGACCGGACGGCACGCCTACGGCGCCACCACGCTTCAGGATCTCGGGCGCTTGTGGCAACGCCCGCCATTCGCTCCATCGCTCTTGGTGAGCTCGATTCCACCGGCGCTCGACGAGCTCGTGCTGTCGCTGTTGCGCCAAGATCCGTTGGCGCGCCCGGCGAGCGTGGCCGAAGTCATCGACCGGCTCAACGTGATCGCGTCGCTCGCGCCGGAGGACGACACCCAGGCTGCACAGGGATATCTGCTCGGCACAGCGCTCGTGGGACGCGATCACGAGCTCGATCTGGTGCAGCGACAACTGAGCGACTCGCTCGCGGGTCACGGCGGCGCCCTGCTCTTCGAGGGCGTGCGCGGCACGGGTCGCTCGCGGCTGCTGGCCGAAGCCTGTGTGCGCGCGCAGCTCGGCGGCGCGACCGTGCTGCAAGTGGATGCCGATCGCGAGCGCCGCGAGAACGCGGTCGCGATCGCCCTCTGCATCAAGCTGCTGGATACGGCACCGACCGAAACCCGCACGCTGCAAGCGGACCACGCCAAGGTGCTCGCGCGACTCTCGCCTGCGCTCCAAGAACGGCTACAACAGCCGGCGTTGGCGGAAATCCCGCTTGCCCCGGGTGAGTGGCGTGGACGCGTGCAGGAGGCCTTCAAGGGCTGGTTGCTGGCGGTCGGCGAGCACCGCCCGCTCGTGCTCGCGGTCGACAACCTCGAGCGCGCCGACGACGCCTCGATCGCGCTGCTGGCAGCGGTGGCAGCCGAAGCAGGCTCGAGCAAGCTCACGGTCATGACCACGCTCGCCTCGGACGCCCGGGCCACGTTGCCCGCGTCCGCCCGCGTGCTTCGCGGCGCCTCGCGCGTGCTGCTGCTCGACGAGCTCGCGCCCTCACAAACCACGGCGCTGGCGCGCGCGATCTTCGGCGAGCTGCCCAACATCGTGCGCCTCGGGGAATGGATGCAGCGCGTGGCCGCGGGCAATCCGGCCCACTGCCTCGACCTGGCCTCCGAGCTCGTCCGGCGCGGCGTCGTGCGTTACGCAGGCGGGAGCTGGTTCGTGCCTCAAGAAGTGGCCCTCGACGCTCTGCCGTCGCGCTTCGAGGAGGCGCTGCTGGAGCGCATGGGTCGCGTCTCCACGCCAGCGCTTCGGTTGCTCGAGCTACTGAGCCTGGCCGAGGGCGCGGTCGGGCTGGAGCTGTGTCATGCGCTCGGTGTGACCGACATCTATCGCTTGCTCGACGAGTTGCTCAGCCACGACCTGCTCACGACCTCGGGCGACAGCTACCGGCTGCCGCAGGAAGCGTTGCGCGGCCTCGTGCTGTCACGGCTCGACGACGCACGGCGCGCCGAGCTGCACCGCGTCCTCGCGGCCGCGATACTCGCCACGGTCGAGCCCGACGATCATCTCACCCAGGTCGAGGCCGGGTTCCATCTGCTGCGCGGCGGCCAGGAGCTCGAGGGCGCGCATCTCTTGGCACGCGCGGCGAGCCAGTTCGAGATCGGCACCGGCGCCTTGCAGGCCGCGATTCCGGCGCTCGAAGCCGCGCGCAAGGTCTACGTCGAGCACGGCCGGTCGCTCTACGAGCTGCTCCCCGTGGTCGCGCGGCTGGCAACCGAAGGCTACTACTCGGACCGCCGGCTCTCGATAGCGTACGCCGACGAAGCCTTTGCGCTGCTGCGACAAGCGAGCGGTCTCGGGGTGGCGAACCGGCTGCGGCCGTACCTCGGACGACGCCTGAGCATGATGCTCGGCCTCGGCTGGGCGGCGCTGCGCTTTGCGCTCACGCCCAGGGCGTTGCGCGCCTACGACTTCAGCCACGTGTTCGTACTGCTCGTCAATTGCGTCACCACTCAGGCCGGTGCGGGCACCGTGTGTCTCGATACGGCCGCGGTGCGCAAAGCCGTCGACTTCATCGAGCCGCTCACCGCGCTCGGTCCGCGTCACATCACCAGCTTCATCCACGAGTATTGCTACTGGTTGATGAACAACACGCTCGAGACTCAACCCGAGACCCGCGCGGGCTGGCGAGCGTTGCTCACGCGGTTGTCGGGCTCCGAGCCGCTTGCCGGCTTCCCCGAGTACGTGCGGCAGCTCTACCGCGGTGGTGCGCTGTTTGCCGGCGGCATCGTGGAGAGCTGGCACGACGGTGACCACGTCTTGCAGAACGCGCGCGAGCTCGAAACGCTCGGGCTCCGCATCTACGACCGTGCCGCGAGCCAACTCTACATGCTCTACCACGCAGGCCGCGGCGAGATGGAGGAAGCCGAGTCCTACCGCAAGCGCATGGAGCTGCACGCGGTGCAGACCGGCTCGGCCTGGCAGGTCGAAGTGACGGTGCCGCTGACACTGTCTGTGGCCTACACCGCGCTCGGCGACGTCGTGCGGCTCAAGCACGTCAGCGAGCAGCTCGCCGTGCTAGCCAAGACCCTGCCCTCGGTCGCGCGCTCGGCCGACCTATCGCACGCGACCTATTTGCTGCTGCGCGGTAGCGCCCTCGAAGCGATCGAGATCTACGAGCGCGTGATCGCAGGGGCCCCGCCGCGCGGCTTCATCGGTTGGGGCCGAGCCGTGAGCGGCCTGGCCGAGGCCTACAATCGGACGGGGCGGCACCTCGAAGCCTTGCAGACCTGCGAACGCGGTCGAGCGCAGATGAGGCCGGAGGACAACCCGTTCGTGCGCATGTTCCTCAACATCGGCGTGCAATCCGCGTTGGCCGAGGCTGGCCTCGGTCGCGTCGAAGCCGCGGCTCGAAGCCTCGACGCACTGATCGAGGAGCACGCACCAAACAACGGTCCTGTCACCATGGGGCTCCTTCACTGGGCCCGCGCACGTGTGGCGCTGCAGGCGCGCGATCGCCCCGCCCTCGAACGCCACCTTGCGGCCGTCGAACGCTGGTATCGACCCACCAAGGTGCCCACGCTACTCGGCCGCATCGAACGCTTGGCCCAGGAAGCGGCGCTCGAGTTTCCCGGCCTGATGCTGCGCGAGCCAGCCGAAGCCACAGCCAGCCGCGCGCACGAGATCGAGCAGATACAGAGCTCGCTGCACGACTGCGACGGCCCTGCGCAGCGCTCGCAGCGCTGTTTGCAGCTCCTGCTCGAACGCGCCGGCGCACGCGCCGGCTACCTATTCGTCGCGGGCGACGAAGGCTTCGCGCTGGCAGCGGCCACATCCGCCGCCGAGCCGCCGAGCGAGCTGTGGTCCCGCATCGACGCGCTGGCCTGCGCCTCCACGCAGGACGACGACACCCGCGTGCTCGAAGCACCGCAGTCGGCGCCCGAAGGCGCCACCACCGAAGCCACCCCCTCCCACACCAACAACGCCGCCGGCTACCGCATCCATCTGCTGTGGTCGGTCAGCGCGCAAAGCTCCGAGCTGGTAGGCGCCGCCGCGTTCCACGCCCAAGGCG
>JBIOJD010000086.1:0-11700 GCA_044450485.1 Polyangiales bacterium
GGCACGGGCGCCACCATCGACAAGTGCATGATCAAGGTCGGCTTGCCGCAGGAGCAAGTCGCGCTGCTCGGATTCGACGACAGTCGCTTGCATCACGTGGCGGCCAAGTGCGGCGTGTTCGCCGAGACCGACATCGTCAACCTGGTCAAGTCGGGCATCCCGTCCGAAGAGATCATGTGCTCGCTCGCGGACGCGATCGTGCTGCAGAACTTGTCCGTGCTCACGCGCGGCAACACGCTGCGCCACAAGGTGCTGCTGCTCGGCGGGCCGAACACCTACTTGCCGTTTCTGCAGCAATGCTGGCGCAAACGCATCCCGGAGACCTGGGAAGAGCGCGGCTACGCGTATCCAAAAGACGTGCCGATCGAAGAGCTGATCACGGTGCCGAAGAACGCCGAGCTCTACGCGGCGTACGGCGCGGTGATGTACGGCCTGCACGAAGCGCCCGAGGTCGGCCGCTACGCGGGCCTCGATGGCCTGCGCGAGTACATCGACAAAGGCCGCGCCTCGCGCCTGGGCAAGAGCGCGGGGCCGCCTTTGGTCGCGGACGCGAGCGAGCTCGAGACGTTCAAAGAAGCGTATCGCGTGCCGCGCTTCCAGGAAGCCAAGTTCGAGCCCGGCCAGCATGTGCGCGCCGTGGTGGGCCTCGACGGCGGCAGCACCTCGTCCAAGGCCGTGCTGATGGACGAGAGCGGCGAGCTGTTGCTCAAGTCCTACACGCTGTCCAAGGGCAACCCGATCCGCGACGCCAAGGACCTGCTCGCTGACTTGCGCGATCGTGTGCAGGCGCAGGGCGCCGAGCTCGAGGTGGTCGGCTTCGGAGCCACCGGCTACGCCGCCGACGTGCTCGAAGAGTGCGTGCGCGCGGACGTGAACGTGGTCGAGACGGTGGCGCACATGATGAGCGCCACGCACTACTTCGGCGAGATCGACGTGATCTGCGACATCGGTGGCCAGGACATCAAGGTCCTGTTCATGGAGAACGGCGACATCAAGTCGTTCAAGCTGAGCAACCAGTGCTCGGCCGGCAACGGCATGCTGCTGCAAGCCATGGCCGATCAGTTCGGCCTGCCCGTGACCGAGTACGCGGAGACCGCGTTCAAGGCCGAGCTGGCTCCGAAGTTCAACTACGGCTGCGCGGTGTTCCTCGACACGGACCGCGTGAATTTCCAAAAAGAGGGCTACGGCAAAGAAGAGCTGCTCGCGGGCCTCGCGCAGGTGCTGCCGAAGAACGTCTGGCAGTACGTGGTGGCGGTGCCGCGGCTGGCGTCGCTCGGGCGGCGCTTCGTGCTGCAAGGCGGCACGCAGTACAACCTGGCCGCGGTCAAGGCCCAAGTCGACTACATCAAGGCGCGCGTGCCCGACGGCGAGGTGTTCGTGCACCCGCACAGTGGTGAAGCGGGCGCGATCGGCGCGGCGATGGAGACTCTGCGCGTGGTCAAGCGCAAGGGCAACAGCACGTTCATCGGCTTAGAAGCGGCGATCAACCTCGAGTACAAGGCGACCAACGACGAGAGCACCAAGTGCACGTTCTGCCCGAACAACTGTTCGCGCACGTTCATCGACGCGTTCCGGCCCGACGGCAGCACCAGCCGCTACATCAGCGGCTTCTCGTGTGAGAAGGGCATGGTCGAATCCAAAGAGGCCATGCTCGACGTGGTCAAGCAGCGCAAAGAGCTGATGAAGACCTTCCCGAACATGGTCGCCTACGAGGCGCGCAAGGCGTTCCAGACGGTCCCCGGCTCGCAAGCGCTACCCGACACCAGCGCCAAGGTCGAGGACGTGAGCGTCAAGCGCGACTTCTGGGGTCGTGTGGTGCGCGACCGGTTCATGCGAGGGTTCCAGCGCTCGACGGCCGAAGCCGCCGAGAAGCGCAAGACCTGGCGCGTGGGCATGCCGCGCGTGCTCAACATGTACTCGACCGGTCCGTTCTGGCGCACGTACTTCGAGGTGCTCGGCGTCGACCCGCGCAACATCGTGTGGAGCGACGAGACCAGCGAAGAGATGTGGGCCGAGGGCGGCAAGTACGGCTCGGTCGATCCGTGCTTCCCCGCCAAGGTGGTGCAGGCGCACTTTCACCAGTTGTTCTTCCACAAGCACAAAGAGCGCCCGCTCGACGTGATCTTCTTCCCGATCCTCACGCACGTCCCCTCGTTCGTGAAGAACGCGGTCGACTACGCGAGCTGTCCCATCGTGGCCGGCACGCCCGACGTGATGAAGGCCGCGTTCACCAAAGAGCAGGACTACTTCGGCACGCGCGGCATCAAGTACATCGACCCGGCGTTCAGCTTCTCGGAGCCGGTGCGGCTCAAGCAACGCATGTTCGAGACCTTCCGCGACGAGCTTGGAGTCACCCAGGACGAGAGCGATTTTGCTGCGAACCAAGCGTTTGCGGCGCTCGAGCGCTTCGACCTCGACGTTCAGGCGCGCGGCAAGGTGATCCTCGAGCAGGTCGAGGCTGAGAACCGACTCGCGATCCTGGTCATCGGCCGCCCGTATCACCTCGACCCCGGCCTACACCACGGCATCCCGGACGAGTTCCAGATGCAGGGCTACCCGATTCTCAGCATCCGCTCGGTGCCCAAGGACGAGGCCTGGCTCGCGCGCTTCTTCGAAGAGGAGCTGCGCACCGGCAAGATCAAGACGCCGCTCGAGATCGGCGACGTGTGGCCCGAGAACTACTCGGCCAACTCCGCGATGAAGGTGTGGGCTGCGAAGTTCGCGGCGCGCCACCCGAACGTGGTGCTGCTCGATCTGAGCAGCTTCAAGTGCGGCCATGATGCACCGACCTACGGCATCGTCGACCGCATCGTCGAGAACAGCGCGGTGCCGCACCTCGCGCTGCACGACATAGACGCGAACAAGCCGGGCGGCTCGATCAAGATCCGCGTCAAGACCTACGTGCACTCGTTGCACTTGCACGAAGAGCGCCTCGACGACCTCGGGCGCAAGAAGCTCGAGCTCGCGCGGCGCCTCGACGAGAAGCGCTTCGAGCTCCTGCGCATGAAGCAGGCCGAGGTGTCGGCGCGGCGCGGCTCGGACCCGGTGTTGCAAGCACAGATCGACGCGCTCGCTCAGAAGCTGAGCGCATACCAAGTCGCTCCGAGCGAGCCCGAGCCGGCCCCCAAGGGGCAGAGCTTGATTCAGCTCGGCAAGAAGAAGAGCCAGCCAGGTGACGCAGTCAGGGCGTGAACGAGGGAGACGGTCATGAACGCGAACGCAAATGCAAATTTGGACGAGATCGACGTCGACGCCGAGATCGCACGCTTCGAGGCCGAGGAGCGCACACGCCTCGGGCTCGATCAAGCCGCCGATCACTGGACCGACAAGATGATCGATCCGCAGTTCACGGCCAAAGAGCGCCCGCACACCACGCTGCTCGTGGGCGGGCTGACCATGGCGCACGACCAGCTGGTCGAAGGCGCGCTCAAGGGGCTCGGCTACAACTGCCGCAAGCTCGAGTGCCCGGACAACGACTCGCTCAGGTTTGGTAAAGAGTTCGGCAACGTGAGCCAGTGCAACCCCACGTACTTCACGGTGGGCAACCTGGTCAAAGAGCTGTGCCGCCTGCGCGACGAGGAGCACCTCACGCCCGAGCACATCATGAAGCACTATGTGTTCCTGACCGCAGGCGCGTGCGGGCCGTGTCGGTTTGGCATGTACGTCACGGAGTATCGCAAAGCATTGCGCGATGCGGGCTTCGACGGCTTCCGCGTGATGCTGTTCCAGCAAACGGGCGGCTTGAAGCAAGCCTCGGGCGAAGAGCTCGGCCTGCAGCTCGACCCGACGTTCTTCCTGGCGATCGCGCGCGCGCTGTTCGCGGGCGACGTGATCAACGCGGTCGGCTACCGCATTCGCCCGTACGAGGTCGAGCCGGGCGCGACCGACAAGGCGCTCGCCGCGGTCAAGGCCGAGGTCTACGAGGCCCTGGCGAACAAGAAGAGCGTGGTGATGGCGCTGCGCCGCGGCAAGAAGATCCTGCGGTCGGTCAAGGTAGATCGCACGATGGCCAAGCCCAAGGTCAGCATTCTCGGCGAGTTCTGGGCGATGACGACCGAGGGCGACGGCAACTATCACTTGCAGCATTTCGTCGAGGAAGAAGGCGGCGAGAACGAGATCCAGATCCTGGCGTTCTTGCTGCTCTACAACCTGTGGGAGATCCGCCACGACACCGAAGAGCGCATCCGGCTCAAGGACGAGGACGGCGGCCAGTTCGGGTTGCGCGACGCGGACGTGGGCCTGCGGTTGGCGGGTCTGTGGGTCGGCGAGATCGCGCTGCGCACCGTGTTTCAGGTGTTCGCGACCGCAGTCGGGCTCGAGCGCTTCGTGCTACCCGACATGAATGAGATCGCCAAGATCGGCCACAGCCACTACAACCAGGAGCTACGCGGCGGCGAGGGCCACCTGGAAGTGGCCAAGCTGATCCTGAATGTGGTCAAGGCCAAAGCGCACATGACGCTGAGCGTGAAGCCCTTCGGCTGCATGCCGAGCTCGGGCGTCTCGGACGGCGTGCAGAGCGTCGTGACCCAGCTCTACCCCGAAGCCATCTTCTGCGCCGTCGAGACCAGCGGCGAAGGCGCGGTCAATTTCTATTCGCGCGTGCAGATGTTCCTGTTCAAGGCTCGCCAGCGCGCGCAGCAGGAGATGGACCAGACGCTCGCGCAGTACGGCATCACGCGCGAGCAGGCGCAGGCGTTCTTGGCCAGCTCGCGCTACGGCACGGCACTGCACCGCGCACCGCACGTCGTGGCAGGCACGGGCGCGGATCTGATCCACGAGATCGGCCCGCTGGTCGGCAAGTCGCGCCTCGGCCAAGCGCGTGTGCACGCAGGACGTACGATCGAGCGCACCCGTGACCTGGTGAAGAAGGACGCGCCGCGCGTATGGCGGAGCGCGCGTGAGGTCGCACCGTACCTGCCCGCCGTCGGCCGCTGGGCCGCGAGCGAAGGCCTCAGCATGCTACCGGCCGTCACGCAGAACTGGCGCGACACGGTGCAAGGCTGGCTCAAACCGAACGAGACGCAGAAAGCCGAG
Organism: Polyangiales bacterium; assembly: GCA_044450485.1. Classification (GTDB taxonomy): domain Bacteria; phylum Myxococcota_A; class Polyangia; order Polyangiales; family JAFGIB01; genus CAVZVA01. Next base: position 5,035 of record JBIOJD010000086.1, read on the forward strand.
ATCGCCCGCGCCGAGAAGGCTGCCGCTGAAGGCGCTGCGGCGGCCGGAGACCGCGTGCAGTTGCGAACCAGGCCGCGTGCTACGACGCAAGCAGACGCGCTGCAAGCGACCGCGTAACACTCGGCGCCCTGCGCCGACCGAACGGGATTCCAATCGCGATGCTGGGGAGGCACTTGCCTTGCGTGGGCGTAGCCTGCCTGACAGCATCCGCGGTGTGCCATTGCCCGGGACACCCCCCATCAAGATGTTCGACTACCTCACGGAGCTCGAACAGATCCACGACGACGTGTTGAGCGCAGTCGACCGGGTGTTGCGCTCCGGTCAGCTGATCCTCGGCCCAGAGGTCGAGCGCTTCGAGCGCGCCGTCGTCGAGTACCTCGGCGGTGGTCACGCCGTGGGAGTCGCGAGCGGAACCGACGCTCTCATCGTCGCGATGCTGGCGCGCGGCATCGGCCCCGGCGACGAGGTCATCACGGTGGCCAACACGGCCGTCGCCACGGCCAGCGCCATTCAACGCGTGGGCGCGACGCCCGTCTTCTGTGACGTTGATCCCAACACGGCCCTGCTGGACCTCGACAAGGTGGGCGCGCTGGTGAGCGAGCGAACCAGAGCCATCATCCCCGTGCACCTCTACGGCAACGCGGTCGACGTGCCGCAGCTCTTGGCTCGCTTGCCGCGGTCGGATCTCTTCGTGTTGGAAGACTGTGCGCAAGCAATGGGCGGCCGACTGGCCGGACGACCGATCGGGACGCTGGGCCACGCAGCAGCGTTCTCTTTCTATCCGACCAAGAACTTGGGAGCGTACGGGGACGGCGGATTGTGCTTCACGAAGGACGAAGCTTTGGCCGAGACCATGCGACAGGTGAGGCGCTACGGATTCTCGAAGCGTGACTACGCGGGCCGACCGGGCGTGAACAGTCGACTCGACGAGCTTCATGCGGCGATCCTGAACGTGAAGCTGCCGCGGCTCGATTCCGCCGTGGCTACACGGCGCGGGCTCGCGCAGAGCTACGAAACTGGTCTACCGAAGCACATTCGACGCTTGCGTACGACGACAGCCTGCGAGCACGCTCGTCACCTTTACGTGGTGCATGTGCCAGATCGCGAGGTGGTGGTGAAGACCCTCACAGCCAGCGACATCGATTCAGGCGTCCACTACCCGTATCCGCTGCACAGCATGCCGGGGTTCCGGGGCTGCCGTGTCCCGGTCGACGGCCTGCCTCACACCGAGCGGCTTTGCGCGAGCGTGCTCAGCATACCACTGCATCCAGCGCTGACGCCTGCGTCGATTTCCCGAGTCTGCAGTGTGCTTGCGAGCAGTCCTCGAGCCGCAACCTGAAACGCGTGCGCCGACCCGAGCATGCGAGAAGTCTGCCCCTGTTCGATGCAGTCCGTCCCGGCGCCTCAGGCCCTATACACCACGCGGTAGTTCTTGTCCGATCCGGGCACCGGCTCGGTCAGCGGCACGTACTCGACGTCCTCGACCTCGCCTGCGGCGTCCTTGACCGCCTCGGTGACGAGGATCTCGTTGGCCTTGGCCGTGTCCTCACCGAGCTTCGAGGCAGCGTTGACTTCCTTGCCGTAGACGTCGACGTCGCCGATGCGCAGGATGCGGCCGAAGCCGAGGCCCACGCACAGCAGCACCTTTTCTTCGGGCTTGCGCCGCAGGTTGAAGCTCTGACAGGCGCGCTGCATGTCGATCGCGCAGGTGAGCGCCGCGCTCGCGCGCTTGAAGATGACGAGATAGCTGTCGGCCTCGGTCTTGATCAGGATGCCGTCGTGCTGCGCCACGAGCGGCAGCAGGATGCCGCCCTGCTCGTGGATCACTTGCAGAAAATGGATGATGCCAAACGCAGCCACCTGCCGCGAGAAGCCGGACAGATCGGTGAACATGATCGCCCAGTCCTCACCGAACAGATCCCAGATGCGCTGATCGATGCGCTTCACGTCCGCGCCCGGCTGGCAGCGCTCTTCGATCAAGCGCCACAGCCGCACCTCGGAGCCCTTGAGCCGCTCGGGATCGATGACCGACATCGGTACCAGGATAACGGCAACGGGGCGGCTCCGACAACCCGTGGCCAGCCGTGGCAACACGCCCCACGACACCCGCAGCTCGGGACTTGAATTGGCTGCAAAGAGGCGCCAATGCTGGGCTCGCGCATTCATCACGCGAGCACCGAACGCGGAGTCACCCATGCAATTCACCGACACGGCCACCCAGCAAGGCGTCACCGAGCAGCGCTTCGAGCTCGAGGTCTCGGGCGAGCGTGTCCCGGGCATCTTGTGGACGCCCGAAGGCGCGCGCGGCCCTAGACCGCTGGTGCTGCAGGGCCACGGCGGCACGCAGCACAAGCGCGTGCAAAACGTGCTCGGCCTCGCGCGGCGGCTCGTGCGGCATCACGGCTATGCGGTGGCAGCGATCGACGCGCCCGGTCATGGCGACCGCGTCGCGCCCGAGGAAGCCGCGCGCAACCGCGAGCGAGCGCGCGTGCCGGGTGCGCTGCGCATGACCGACGAGCAACGCAAGGCGCTCGCACAACGCTCGCAGCAAGCGGTCGCGGAGTGGCGCGCCACGCTGGACGCGCTGCAGCAGGTCGAGCACGTGGGCCACGAGCGGCCGGTCGGCTACTGGGGCGTGTCGATGGGCACGCTGTTCGGCGTGCCCCTGCTCGCGGCCGAGTCGCGCTTCAGCTGCGCGGTGCTCGGCCTGGCAGGCATGCGGGCAGGCGCCGAAGCCTTCGTCGACGCAGCCAGGCGCGTGAAGATTCCGCTGCTCTTCATGTTTCAGCGCAATGACGAGCTGATGACCTTCGAGTCGGGCTTGGCCCTCTTCGACGCGTTCGGCTCTGAAATAAAGACCATGCACGTGAACCCCGGCCCGCACATGGGCATCCCCGCGTTCGAGCGCGAGTACTTCGAAACCTTCTTCGTGCGCTACCTGGGAACGGCAGCGGAGCCCCCGGGCGGCGCCGCCTGACCCGCAGCCACGACCGCGGGCGGGCTCGCGTGCGCGTGCTATAAGAGCCCGCCATGCCGCGCACTTGGGATCCGGGATCGCCCTCGCCAGAGCAGGCCCTGCAGCGCCTGATCGAAGGCAACCAGCGTTTTCGCGACGGCACCGCGGTCGCTGCGGCACGCACGTGGGACCCCCAGCTCGCCAGCGCGCCGCAGCAGCCGTTCGCGATCGTGCTCGGCTGCTCGGACTCGCGCACCCCGGTCGAGATGCTCTTCGATCAGAGCTTCGGCGACCTGTTCGTGGTCCGCATCGCGGGCAACATCGTGGCGCCGTCGGTGGTCGGCTCGATCGAGTTCGCGGCGGCGCAGTTCGGTACGCGCTTGGTGGTCGTGATGGGCCACTCGCGCTGCGGCGCCGTCTCCGCGACCGTCCAGGCGATTCAGACCGGGCTCGGTCCCGAGTCCAAGAACATCCGCTCCATCACCGACCGCATCGCGCCGCACGTCGAGGCCTTGGTTCACGCCGGGGGCGACGATGTGATCCCCGAGGCCATGCGCGCCAACGTGCGCGCGTCGGTCGACCACCTGCGGCACGGCAGTCGCTTGCTGGAGGAGCTCGTCGTCGCCGGCCGGGTCGTGGTCGTGGGCGCCGAGTACGATCTCGATAGCGGCGAGGTGCGGTTCTTCGAAGGGGCGATGTAGCCACTGCGCGCCGCAGGTAGGAGCCGAGGCTCGCTCGACGGCGGATGGCGAGCTGAGGCAAGATCGCAGCGTGGCAGATGATTCGGGGTCGGGATCGAGGCTCGTCGGCCTGTTCTTGACGGTCGTGCTGGCGGGGGCCGCCGGTGCGGGCGCCACCCTGCTCGTGCAATCGAAGAATGCCGCGCCTGCGCCGGCTCCAGAGCCGAGCACCGCGCGTCCGCCGACTCCTGCTGGGGCGCTGGACCCGGCCGATCAAGCGCTGTACGGCGTCGCGCCGCCACCGCCACCGCCGCCACTACCGCCAGCGCCAGCGCGCCCGACCGCGCCGCCCGAAGACTCGCCCAGCACCGAAGACGTGGTCGCGCGGAGCTTGCCGGCGGTGGCCCAGGTCGAGAGCCCCGAAGGTACCGGCAGCGCGTTCTTCTTCGCGAAGGACAGGCTGCTGACCAACCAACACGTGGTCGGCGGCAACGCCTACGTGACCGTGAAGACGCAGGACGGGCGCAGTCTGATGGCCAACGTGATCGCGAGAAACGCCGATTTCGACCTGGCGATCTTGCTGATCCCCGGCGCGCTCGACAGCCAGGCCGTGTTGCACCTCGGCTCCGCGCTCAAGGCGCGCGCAGGCGAAGAAGTGATCGCGATCGGCAACCCGCGCGGTATGCAGAGCTCGGTCACGCGCGGCATCGTGAGCGGCGTGCGGCAGCAGGGCCCGCTGGTCGTGGTCCAGACCGACACCGCGCTCGCGCCGGGCAGCAGCGGCGGCCCATTGCTCGATCGCGCAGGCAACGTGATCGGCATCAACGCGGCGGGCGGTGGCCAAGGCTTGAACTTCGCGATCGCGGCGGAGCACGCGGCCGAGCTGGTCGAAGGGCGCAGCCCGGTGCTCGCCGAGGTAGGGTCCAACGGCACCGCGACCGTGATGCCGAGCCCGACGCCGTCCCCGGCGGCAGCTCTGGCCGATCGCGAGCGCGAGCGCGCTGCGCAGCTCTTCGATACGCGCCTGGGGCAGATCGCGCGCTCGGCCGTCGACCTCGACGTCTCGTTCAACCGGTTCCTCGCCAGCGCGTATCAGGGAAAGATCAACGGCAACTTCGAGCGCACGTTCTACGCGTTATTCGACCGGGATGCGTTCCAAGGCGCGTTCATGCGCGGCGCCGAGGTCCACGTGGACGAGTATCGCAAGACCGCAGGCGAGCTGCGCGCGCTGCTGCTGACCGCGGAAGAAGAAGCGCGCCGCGCGGACGTCCCTCCGGGCACCCGTCGTTCGCTTCGCGAGCGCTATCGCCTCGACCACGCTTTTTGGAATCAGTGACCGCTCACATCGCGTGGGTGAACTCGGCGACGCCGGGGGTGCCCATCATCGGCATGGCGGCGTTTGGATCCATGCTCGCGGCGCCTATGCCCGGTGAGCCGCCTTTGCGCGTCGCGGCGTCCGTGGCGCCGGTGACGCCGCTGAGCACGGGCGCCTTGCCGAGGTAGAGGTAGAGCACGCCGATCGCATGACCGCCATTGCCACCGCCGCCGGGACCGCCGGCGGCGCCATCACCGCCCGCCGTGCCGTCGCACGCGTCGTGCGAGCCGCCCGTGCCCTTGCCGCCCTTGCCGCCGGCTCCGCCCTTGCCGCCCGGCTGGCCCTCGGCACCGTCACCGCCCTTGCCGCCGTCGCCGTAGGCGATCGAGCCGCCCAGCATGCGCACGTTCGAGTCCACCAACACGAGCCCGAAGCTCGAACCGCCCGCGGCACCGCCCTTGCCGCCCTTGCCGCCGCAGCCGCCTGCGCCGCCGCCGCCGCCCGAGGCGCCCGCCGCAATCGCAAGACCGCGGCCGCTGTGGGGCGCCTTGGCGCCGCCGCCGCCGGCTCCGCCATAACCAGTGCCGCCCTGTTGGCCCGGCTGTCCCGAGAACCCCGTGAAACGGCCGCCGACAAGCGCGCCGAAACCCTTGGCGCCCACGCCGTACGAGCCGGGGTAGCCCATGAAGCCCGGCTGGCCGACACCGCCGGTGCTCGTGTCGCAGGCCCAACCCGTGCTCATCTCACCCACCCCGCCGCCGCCCGCGCCAAAGGTCCCGCTGCCGCCGTTGCCGGTGCCGAGCCCGCCATCACCGCCCGCGCCTCCGACCGTGCTCTGCATCGTGCACGCGTCGTTCACCACCACGAGGGCGCCCAGGTTGCCGCTCGCCGCGCACGCGTCCGCGCCATCGCCGCCCTGCGCGCCAGCCTTGGGCGCAGCGGCTGGCGCGGCGCCGTCCGCCCCGGGCTCGCCCGGTGCAGCGCGCAACGCCACGTCGATGAGCGAGATCCGGTGACTGTTGCCGATCGAGGCTGCGAGGTAGCTCGTGCCGGGCGCGTGGTCCGACGGCGTGGCCGCAAAGTCGATACGCGCGACCTCGACGTCGCTCGTGTCTGCGATCAGCAGCGCGGGTCCGCCGGACAGCACTTCGACCGAGGTGCGCGCCCCGGTCGTGTCGGGCTGGAAAGTGTCGCACGAGAGCCCGCCGTACACCCCGAGCCCGTTGGAGATGGCGGTGCCGATCGCCACCGGGCCTTGGTACTTGCCGACGCACGCGTACACGCGCTTGCCGGCGTTGACCGCGGTTCCGATCGCCGCCTGCAGAGTGCCGAACGGCAGGTCCCGGCTGCCGTCCCCGGTCGTGTCGTCGCCGTGCACCGGATCCGTGAACACGCCGTGCTGTTCGTCGATCAGGCAGGTGTCGTCGTAAGGCGAGACGCCGGCATCCTCGTCGAGCACGGCCACCGTGGAGGTGCCGTGCATGCAGGCGGGCCAGGCCTTGTGCGCGAGTGTGACCGTTCCACCCCCGTCGATCGATTTGGAGGTCGTGCCGCCCGACGCCCCGACGCCCGAGCCTTGCAGGTTCGCCGCGCCCGAGGGCGGAGACACGCTCGCGCCCGCATCCGGAGCCGCAGCCGTCGAATGACGCTTGCAGCTTCCGAACGCGAGCACGAGGGCGAAGCAGATCGCGGTGCGCGCTAGCACTGCGGACGAC
>JBIOJD010000087.1:0-11687 GCA_044450485.1 Polyangiales bacterium
AGCTCGCCTGCGTCGAGCAGCTCGAGCGTTGCGTCGTTGGCCTGCGCTAGCTTGCGACACAGCGCGAGGCCGAGGCCCACGCCCGAATGCTTGGTCGTCACGAGCGGGTCGAAGATGCGAGCGCGCACGCTCGGGTCCACGCCGGGCCCACTGTCGGAGACCACCAGCTCGATCGCGTCTCCACGTCGGCGAACCGTGAGCCGGACCGTGCCATCCTTGCCAGCGGCTTCGTACGCGTTGGTCAGCAGGTTGAGCAGCACTTGCTCGATGTGCGCTTCGTCCACGCGCACCTCGGGCAGACCGGCTTGCACGTGAAGCTGCACGCCGACCCCAATCGCGTCGTGCAGAGCGCTCGCGGCACGTTCGGCCAGCCGTTCGGGCGAGATGCGTGTCCACCGCGGCGGACGCTCGCGCACGATGTCTAGCATGCTGCTGATGATGCGGTTGCTGCGCGCGACCTGCGCCTGAATTTTGTCGAGGTGGCGCGCAACGGTGGGGTCGTCTCCGACGCGTCGTCGCACCAGGAAAACGGACGACTCGATCACGCCGAGCGGGTTGCGCAGCTCGTGCCCGATCGCCGAGGTCATCTGACCAAAGGTGGCCATGCGCTCCTGGCGCTGGAGCTGGGTCTGCGAGTCCTCGCTGTAGGTGTGCAAGATGATCGCGAGCTCGAGATCGATGATCTTGTCGAGCGCGGCGACCCGCAGCGACGTGACCTCCGGCTCGGCATCGAGCGCAAAGACGAGCGCGATCAAGTGATTCCGCATCAGGTTGACGGCCGTGAAGTTGTAGTGCTGCGGCAGCTGGATCAGCACGTGGCGGCGACCGATCAGCGCGCGGTGCTCGAAGTAGGCCAGGTCCCACGGTCCGGCAAAGAGCGTGGCGAGCCACGCGCGCAGCGTGACCTTGAGCCGCTGCACTTGCGCTGGACCGCCCGAGATCACCGCAAGCGCCCGCGGATGACGCTCGATGCGCGCGTAGAACTCGTCCACCACCGGCCCGAGCCGCGGCTCGAGCAGCGGTCCGAGCTCCCGCAACGTGCGCTGCTCCGCTTCCCCGAAGGAAACGTAGCGCTTCATCTCGTCGAAAAGATGCTCGCCCACGGTCGCCGCGCGCCTCGCACGCGCGGTCGTACCTTGCCAGGCCGGTCCGAGCACCGCAAGCGTGGTGCGGCGTGGCCAAAGCTGTGGTTTCATGAAGTGGTGAACCAAGCTCTGCGCGGGTCCCGTGCGATCCTGGTCGTGGACGACAACCGGGATCTGGCCGAGAACGTTGCCGAGCTGTTCGAAGGCCTCGGGCACCAGGTACGTACCGCCAACAGCGTGCAAGAAGCGCGCGAGGCGCTCGAGCGTGCACCTTGCGATCTCGCGGTGGTCGACATTCGCCTGCACGACGGCTCGGGTGTCGAGCTCGCAGCGATGGTCAAGCGCCTCTGCTCCGACGCGGAGGTCATCCTCATGACCGGAGACGCCTCGCTCGACACGGCGATCGCGGCGATCCACGGCGACGCGTTCGCCTACGTGCAGAAGCCGTTCGAGCCGGAGGAGCTGACCGCGCTCGGCGAGCGCGCGCTCGTTCAGGTGGCGCTGCGCCGAGAGCGGGCGCAGCTTCAGCGCGAGCTGGCGAAGGGCGAGGCGCTCTACCGCGGCGTGGTCGACGCGGTCGATGCCTTCATCGTGGGGCTCGATGAAGAGGGCAAGATCGCGATGTGGAACCGCTGCGCGGCCGAGTCCACGGACCTTCCCGCGCACGAGCTGCTGGGCCAGCCCTTCTCGCGCCTGCTCTCCTCGGAGCGAAGCCGCGTCGAGCTCGCCGAGGCGCTCGAGCGCGCTCTGGGCGGCGAAGAGGTTTCGGGCATCGAGCTCCCCGTGTCCACACGCGGCGGAGATCAGCGCATCGTGCGCTGGACGCTGTCGCGCCTGGCCGGCCGCGAGCCTGCCGCGGCCTTGGTGCTCGCGGCCGGCATCGATCTCACCGACCGCATCGAGCTCGAGCGGCGCGCGGCCGAAGCCGAGGCCATGGCCGCGCTCGGCAACCTCACCGCTGGCCTCGCTCACGAGATCCGCAACCCGCTCAACGCGGCGGTGCTGCAGCTCGAGCTGTTGCAACGCGCCACCTCTCGGCTGACCGACGATGCGCTGCGCGAGCGAATGGAGCTCCGCATCAAGATCGTCCGCGAAGAGATCGAACGCCTCACCCACTTGCTCAACGACTTTCTCGACCTCGCCAAGCCGAGAGCGGTCGAGCTATTCGACGTGGACCTGCGACAGCTGGTCTCCGAGGTCGCCGCGCTGCACGAGCCCGGCGCGAAGCAGGCAGGCCTCTCGCTGCGGCTCGCGCTCGAAGACGGCGCGCTGTGCGCTCGCGGCAACGCCGCCATGCTCAAGCAGGTGCTGGGCAATCTCGTCGTGAACGCGATCGAAGCGATGCGCGAGCGCGGCCACGGCAGCATCGAGCTCGGCTGCCACAAGAAGAGCGAGACCCGCGTCGAGCTGAGCGTGGAGGACGACGGCCCGGGCATCCCCGAGCCGATCGCCGCGCGCCTGTTCTCTCCGTTCGTGACCTCGAAGCAAGCCGGAACCGGGCTGGGCCTCACGATCGTGAAGCGGATCGTGGACCGCCACGGCGGCGCCATCCACGTGGCCTCTGCCGCAGGCCGCGGAACCACCGTGCGCATCAGCCTCGAACGCGGCGCAGGCTAGCGGTTACGTTGACCGCACGCCCCGGGCGGGCAAGACTCTTGCGCGCCCGTGAACGTCTTCGAGCGAGTCGGACAGATGTGGTCCCCGTTGCAGCAGCGCGCCACCAGCGCGCTCGAGACACTCGGCGGGATCGGCGTGCTCAGCGCGAACGCGGGCCGCCAGGCCCTGCGGCCACCGTTCGAGGTGCACGCGCTGGTCGAGCAGGTCGAGGCGATCGGCGTGCGCTCGATGAGCGTCGTGTTCCTGACGGCGGTGTTCTCGTCGATGGTCATCACGGTGCAATTCGCGGTGCAGCTCGCGCGCTTCGGAGCCAAGGAGTGGGCAGGCAACGCGGTCGGTGTCACGCTCGCGCGTGAGCTCGGGCCGGTGATGACCGCGTTGATGGTCGGCGGGCGCGTCGGCGCTGGCATCGCGGCCGAGCTCGGCTCCATGTCTGTGACCGAGCAGATCGACGCGGTGCGAGCGCTCGGCGCGGACCCGGTCCGCAAACTGGTCGTGCCGCGAGTGGTCGCGACGTTGCTGGTGCTGCCGTTGATGACGGCGATGTCGGTCGTGATCGGTGTGCTCGCGGGCGCCATGATCGCCGCGCTCGACCCCGATACCCACCTCTCCTACTTCATCAACGCAGCGCTGCGCGCGACGACGCTGTCGGACCTGTTCTCCGGCTTGACCAAGACCCTGTTCTTCGGCTTCAACATCGCCATCGTCGCCTGCTACCTGGGGATGAACACACGCGGTGGCACGGTGGGCGTTGGGCAGGCCACCACCAAAACCGTGGTTATTTCCTCCGTGGTCACGCTGATCTCCGACTTCTTCATGACCAAGCTCTTCATCGCCGTCGGCTGGGGCGCAACATGACCGACGCCGCGGCGATCATCCGCTTCGTCGACGTGGGCATGGGCTTCGGCAAGCTCCAGGTGTTCGACAACCTGCGGCTCGACGTGCGTGAGGGTGAGATCATCACCCTGCTCGGCGGCAGCGGTTGTGGGAAGAGTGTCTTGCTCAAGATGATCCTCGGCCTGCTCCACTGGCAATCGGGCGCAGTCCTGGTGGACGGCGACGACATCAGCGACTACGACGAGGCCCAGATGCTCGCGGTGCGCCGCAAGGTCGGAATGCTTTTCCAGAACGGAGCGCTGTTCGATTCGCTCAGCGTCTACGAAAACCTCGCGTACCCGCTGCGCGAGCGCGGGGCAACAGACGAGCCCGCAATCGCCAAACGGGCGGCCGAGGTGCTCGAGATGGTGGGCCTGCCGGGGGTCGAAGAGAAGATGCCTGCAGAGCTCTCGGGCGGCATGCGCAAGCGCGTCGCGCTCGCGCGGGCGATCTCGGTCGCGCCCAAGGTCCTGCTCTACGACGAGCCGACGACTGGGCTCGACCCGATCAACGTCCGCCGCATCAGCGAGCTCATCCTCGACCTCAACCACCGGCTGAAGGTCACCTCTATCTGCGTCACGCACGATCTGGCAAGCGCGTACATGATCAGCGATCGGCTGGCCATGATCGCCGAGCGGCGCGTGATCGCCGTGGGCCCGACCGCGGAGCTGCGCAAGAGCGAAGACCCCACGGTCAAGCAGTTCCTGACCGCAATGGACCTTCCCGGATCGAGGGCGGCATGACTCGGGCGTCGCCCGCACAGAACGTCCGGGTCGGGCTGTTTCTCGTGGCCGGCCTGATCGTCGGCGCGATCGCGATCTTCGCGATCGGGGAGAAGAGCGGGCTGTTCGAGGGGAAAACCAAGATCTACATCTACTTCGACGACATCAGCGGCCTGGTCGAAGGGGCGCCGGTGCGGCTTGCGGGCCTCGACGTGGGCACCGTGGCGAAGATCGAGTTCCCGGAGCGGCTCGAGCGGCGTCAAGCGCGCGTGACCGTGTCGATCAAGGACAAGTTCATGCACCGCATCCGAGTCGATTCAGTGGCGCTGATCGACTCCAAGGGGCTTCTCGGCGACAAGATCATCAACGTCACGCTCGGCAGCCCGACCAAGCCCGAGCTCGCTGCCGGCGGCGTGCTCAAGACGCGCACCGCGCCTTCGATCGAGCACCTCGCCAGCAGCATCGACGAGGCGATCACCTCGATCACGGCAGTCGCGAAGTCCGCCGACACCGCGATCGGACGCTTGACCACCGAGCAGGTGCGCGGAGACATCACCCGCATCACCGCGTCGACCGCCAACATCCTCGAACAAGTCGAGCGCGGAGACGGGTTTGCGCACCGGGCGCTCTACGACAAGAAGTACGGCGACGAGGTCGAAGGCATCCTGCTCGACACGCGGGCGGCGCTCAGTCGGTTGCGCGACGCGGTGGGGCGGATCGACCGCACGCTCGCAGCGGTCGAGCACGGTGACGGCACCGCCCACGAGCTCGTGTACGGGCAGACCGGCAAGCAGACGATGAACGACCTGCACGAAGCGGCCTCGGAGCTCTCCGAGGTGGTGCATCAAGTCCGCGACGGCAACGGCTTGCTGCACGGTTTGATCTTCGATCCGGACAACGCGCGCATGGTGACCGAGCTCGACCAAGCCGCGACCCGCCTCAACCACGTGATGGGCGAGATCGAAAAGGGCCGGGGCACGATCGGCGGCCTGGTGGTGGACCCGTCGGTGTACGAGGACCTCAAATCCGTGCTCGGCAACGTCGAGCGCAACGTGCTGCTCAAGGCCTTGATCCGCTTCACGATCAAGGAGAACGACATCACGCGACCCGCGGACCTGAAGGTCACGCCCGTCAGGCCGTAGTCGGCAAGCATACTATACATACGTTCAGCTCTACGTTAGGCTCGCCCGATGCGAGCAGTCGACAATCCCAAGAACCGCTTCGAGCCGGCCGAGATCGCGTGGGACGAAGGCGAAGCGCCGCTCGCGCTGCTGCACGTGCACGAGGAGCAGGCGAAGAGCATCGTCAGCGAGAATCAAAGTCCCGACCTGCCGTTCCGCTACAGCATCAACCCCTATCGCGGCTGCCAGCACGCGTGCGCGTACTGCTACGCCCGACCGAGCCACCAGTACTGGGGCTTCGGCGCGGGCACCGACTTCGAGCGCGAGATCATCGTCAAGCGCAACGCCCCCGAGCTGCTGCGCGAGACGTTCGCGCGCTCGAGCTGGAAGGGTGACTCCATCACCTTCTCGGGCAACACCGACTGTTATCAGCCGCTCGAAGGCCGCTACCGACTGACGCGCGAGCTGCTCTCGGTCTGTCTCGAGCACAAGAACCCAGTGGCGCTGATCACCAAGAGCCCGCTGGTGCAACGCGATCTCGACATCCTGTGCGAGCTCTCGCGCAGCGCGAGCCTGGTCGTCTTCGTGAGCATCGCGTTCGCCGACGAGCAGACCGCCCGCGCGCTCGAGCCCGGTGCGCCCGCGATTCATCGCCGCTTCGAAGCGCTCGCCGCGCTGTCGGCCGCAGGCATCGAGACCGGGGTCGCGGTCGCGCCGATCATCCCGGGCGTCAACGACCGCGATCTCGGGCGCGTGCTTCAGCTCGCGCATCAGGCCGGCGCGCGCCGCGCGTTTCACACCTTGCTGCGATTGCCTGCCGAGGTGCGGCCGGTGTTTCTTTCGCGCCTGCGCGAAGCGCTGCCCGGCAGCGCCGACAAGGTCGAGCACGGCCTGGTCGAGCTGCGAGGCGGCAAGCGCAGCGACAGTCGCTTTGGCGAGCGCATGCACGGGGAAGGCCCGCGCTGGGAGGCGATCGACGACCTCTTCGATCTGCAATGCAAACGCCTCGGGCTGAACGCGGAGCCATCGGAAGAGCGAGCGTCCACGTTCGAACGACCGAGCGCGCAACTGCGTTTGTTCTGATCGCCCCTCGTCACTGACCGCGAGGCACGGTCAAGACCGGGCAATCCGCGATCCGAAGCACGCGCTCGGCCACGCTGCCGAGCAGCACGTGCGCAGGGCCGCTGCGGCCGTGGGTCCCAATCACGATCAGGTCCGCGCCGACCTGCCGGGCGAAGTTGCACAGCTCCTCGTGCGGAACCCCGTTGCGCAGGTGCGCCGACAGTCGCACGCCGCTCTGGGCGTGTCGCGCAACCGTCGCGTCGAGCTGCGCCTGGAGCTTGCTCGATTGCTCCGCGACATAGCTCGCCGAAGCCATCACCGCGCCCTCGATCGGCAGGCTGAAGCTCGGTACCGAGTAGGCGTGCACGAGCTCGATCGCGGCCGACGTCCGCGCCGCGATGTCCAGCGCGAGCCCGAGCGCACGCTCCGAAATCTCGGAAAAATCAGTCCCGACCACGATCTTCGTAATCGCTCGCATGTTCTGCCCGCTCCTTGATCGCATCGTCCGGCGCGAGGTCCGTGCCCTCGTCGGCGTCGCCGCGGTTCTGGACGCCCCATTCCTTGAGCCGATACTGCACCTTGCGGCGGCTGATGCCCAGCATGTCCGCTGCGCGCTGGGTCGAGCCCGAGGCGGCCTCGAGCGCCTGCAGAATCGCCGCGCGCTCGAGCTCGGCCAGCGTGACGCCGGGAACCAGCACTTGCAGGCTGTCCGCCTGAGCCGAGCTCGTCAACGCCGGCAAGTGCTCGACGTCGATCGTGTCACTGGTGGTGAGCACGACTGCGCGCTCCATCACGTTCTCGAGCTCGCGCACGTTGCCGGGCCAGGGATACGCCATCAGTGCGCGTACGGCGCCATCGGTCAGACGTTTGATTTCGAAGCCGTTCGCCTTCGCGTGCACTCGCATGAAGTGCTCGGCCAAGAGCGGGATGTCGCTGCGCCGCGCGCGCAGCGGCGGCAGCTCGATCTGCACCACGTTGAGGCGATAGAACAGGTCCTCTCGGAAGCGACCTTGCTTGACCAGCTCGCCGAGCTCGCGATTGGTCGCAGCCACGATCCGCACGTCGACACGCAGCGTCTGATTGCCGCCCACGCGCTCGAATTCCTTCTCCTGCAGAAACCTCAGCAGCTTGACCTGCAGCGGTGGTGGGATCTCGCTCACCTCGTCGAGGAACAGCGTGCCGCCGTCGGCCTGCTCGAAACGCCCTTGCCGTCGCGCGATCGCGCCCGTGAACGCGCCCTTCTCGTGCCCGAACAGCTCGGACTCGAGCAAGGTCTCCGCCAGCGACGCGCAGTTCAGACGCACGAAGGGCCCCTCGCGTCGCGGCGAATGGCGATGGACCGCCGCGGCCACGAGCTCCTTGCCCGTGCCGGTCTCGCCATGGATCAAGATCGTGGCCCGGCTCCGGGCGACCTGCGCGAGCAGCTTGAACAACCGCTGCATCGACGGGTGATTGCCCACGATGTTGTCGAACGCGAGCCGCTCCTCGAGCAGACCGCGCAGCCGTACGGTCTCGGTGGCGAGCGCGTGCTTCTCCATCGCGCGCGCGACCAGCGCCGACAGCGCGGCCACGTCGATCGGCTTGGTGAGATAGTTCTCGGCGCCGAGCTTGATCGCCTCGACCGCCGTGTCGATCGACCCGAACGCCGTCATCACCACGAACGCGGTCGCGGGCGCTATCTGCTTGCCGCGCTGCAGCAGACCGAGGCCGTCGAGCACGGGCATCTTGAGGTCGGTGACCACCACCCCAGGCTCGAGCTCGCCAATCAAATCGAGCGCGCGCTGCCCATCGGCCGCCGAGTCGACCTCGTAGCCCTCTTCGGACAACAGCTCGACCAGGGCCTCGCGAGCGTTCTGCTCGTCGTCCACGACCAGGACGCGGCCCTTGCGGTCGGTGCTCGTGGTCGTCACGGGCGCAATCTACACCAGCGCGCAGCGTCGGTCGGGCGAGCTGTTATTCGACGCGCTCGCCACCATGATTGAGCGCAAAGGCTAGGCCGGCTCGCGCGCTCCGCCGCATACAGCATCATCACCCAATTTTGCCCGATGTAGGTATTGTTCACACCCCACGCCCCGCTCAATTCGTCATACTTGCTCTGGCGGCGAAGATCGCGAAAGTTGGACTAGGATAAATCAGAGGTGGGTCTCTAGACCCGAACAGTCTTGCCGCAATCTTCCTTCATGGATCTAATCGCCGAACAGTGGGCCGACTTCGGGTCCATGCAGTTCACCGTCACCATCTTCTTCACCTTCTCGCTCATCGAGGCGCTCACCACGACACCCCGGCCGCCGCCCAAGCCCCCGCCCGAGCTCGTGACCGACATGTTCTACTGGATGCTCATCCCCACGGTGCGGGTGGTGTCTAGGATCGCGAGCGTGCTGTTGCTGCTCCTGCCGGCCGCACTGCTCGGGGTGGAGGTCGGACCCACGCTGTTGCACGGGTTCGGGCCGGTTGCCAGGCAGCCGACTTGGCTGATCGGGCTCGAGCTGCTGCTGCTGATCGACCTGTCGAGCTACTGGACGCATCGCGCGTTCCACACCGTCCCGTGGCTGTGGCGGTTCCATGCAATCCATCACAGCGCGAAGCGCATACGCTGGGCGACCACGGGCCGCGTCCATCCGGTCAACGAGATGATCAACTATCTCGTCGCGGTGGTGCCGTTCTTCTTGGTGGGCTTTCCGGTCAGCGTGGTCCTCGAGCTGACGCCGTTCATCACGCTGTGGGTGATCGCTGCGCACACTTGGAACTTCACGCTCGGCCCGCTGAGCGGCGTGCTCGTCAGCCCGCGCTATCACCGCTGGCACCACACCCACGCCGATGAGGGCGGCAACAAGAACTTCGCGAACCTGTTCGCCCTCTGGGACCGCGTGTTCGGCACCTATTACCTGCCCGAAGATCGGGTGGCCGAGCGCTTCGGGCTCGATCGCGACGATGTCACCGAGAGCTACCTCGCGCAGCTCGCTTACCCGTTCCGCCGCCATCCGGTTCCAGCGATCCCGATCGAGCCCGCGCCGGAGCCAGCGCCCGACGCCGCCTTGTCCAGGGTTAGCAGCGCCCCGTCTCAGGTTCGATGAGCGAGCCTGCGGAGGGCGCCGCGCCGAGCACCCCGCTCAGCCGGCCGACGCCTGCCCTGATGCTCGCGCTTGGGCTCGTCGGCCTGTTCGTGGTCTCGATGCACGTGTATTTCGCGCAGCGCCTGGTGCTCGCGAGCGCGCTGCAGAAGCCGTGGTCGACGCTGGCCTGTGCCGCCCTGGCAGCGGCTGCTGCGCTGCTGTTCGTGCATCCTCTGGTCGAGCATCGCTTTGGCCCAGCAGCCGGAGGCGTCACGGCCTGGCCGGCCTTTCTCTGGCTCGGCTGCTGCTTCTACCTGGCGCTCGGCTTGGGCCTGAGCGACCTGGGCCTGAGCCTATCGGGGCTGCATGGAAGCGTCGTGCTGCGCGCGCGCGCCGGCGTGGTCTGCGCGCTGGTGCTGCTGGCTGCAGCGGTGGGTGTTCGTTCGGCGTTGAGACCGCCTGCGCTGCGGCGCATCGATCTCGCGTTGCCAGGGTGGCCCGCTGGCCTCGACGGCTACCGCATCGTGCAGATCAGCGACGTCCACATAGGTGCGCTGATCCGCGCGCCGTTTCTGCGCAGCGTGGTCGAGCGCTGCAACGCGCGCGCTCCCGATCTGATCGCGATCACAGGTGATCTGGTGGACGGCAGCGTCGAGCACTACGGGCAAGACGTGCTGCCCTTGGCTCAGCTGCGCGCGCGCGACGGCGTGCTCTTCGTGACCGGCAACCACGATCACTTCTCCGGTGTCGACCCCTGGCTGGCGCAGCTCGAAACGCTCGGCATCGCGATCCTGCGCAATCGCCGTGTGCGCATCGAGCGTGCCGGCGCGGCGCTCGAGATCGCCGGCGTGGACGACCTCGGCAGCGCGCGCATGGGCCCCGGCGCACGCCACGACCTCGACGCCGCGCTGCGTGGGTGGGACGGCAAATCGCCGCTCGTGCTGCTCGCGCACGACCCGCGCAGCTTCGAGCAAGCCAAGGACCGCGGCTCGCTGCTCCAGTTGTCGGGCCACACCCACGGCGGCCAGTTGTGGCCGTTTGGCGCGTTCGTCCGCCTTCAGACACGTTTCGTGGCCGGTCTCTACCGCCACGGCCAGAGCACGCTCTACGTGAGCCGCGGCACCGGCTTCTGGGGCCCGCCGATGCGCCTGTTCGCGCCGGCCGAGATCACCGAGATCGTCTTACACGCGGGCTGAGGCTCCGCGAGCGCGGGGTTGTGGGGATGGCCGTGGGCTTGGTACATGGCGGGTGATGAGCCCCGAGCTCGAAAACACGTTTCGCACCTCGATCTGCATGAACGTGCGCAGCTTCCGCAAGGACGGGACGCCGGTCGACACGCCGACCTGGGTGATCCCGATCGACGGGCGCCTGTGCTGCTACACCGATGACCGCTCGTACAAGATCAAACGCCTGCGCAGAGAGCCGAAGGTGGAAGTCGCCGCCTCCGACGTCTGGGGAATGCGCTCGACCGCTTGGTTTCCGGGGCACTGCAGCGTGGTCGAGGACGAGCAGCAACGACAACGCGTGTTCGACGCGCTGCGCCAGAAGTACGGCATTCACTGGAAGATGTCGCTGTGGGGCTCTTTGCTCACCGGCCGCGTGAGGCACCGCGTCGTGCTTCAGTTCGAGCTCGACGAGCCCACCGCCCCCGCCTGATTCAGCGCATCAGCCACCAGAGGGCAGCACCCAGCAGGTAGAGGCCGAAGGGAGCCATGCCGATGTGCGCACGGCGATCGAGCTTGCTCGCCTCGCGGTGCAGCCGCTGGCAGATCTCGCCGTAAGGCGCGAAGTCGGTCTTCAAGACGCCCGTGACGCGACGGTGCTCGAAGCGACCGCCGACGAAGGGGCTGATCGGCGCCAGCTTCTCGCGAAACAGCGCGGCGTTGGCCCGCTCCGCCATGTCGATCAACGTGCCGAGCTTGATCACCAGCTCCCGGCTCGGCGGAATGATCATCCCCCACGAAATCACACTCGCCACCGCCCCGAGCACCAAGACCACGAGCATGCGTGCATCGTACACGCGCCCAAACGCCGCACAAGCGGCCGCGAACAGGACGCGCGGATCGACGCTCGCGCCACCAAATCACGCGTGAGCGAAGCGAACCCCGCGGGAGGGTGGGCCCCGGCGAGCTTTGCTCGACGGGCGGGAGG
>JBIOJD010000088.1:0-11629 GCA_044450485.1 Polyangiales bacterium
CAATTTCCCACCCCCCGCGCGACGCCGCTGGGGGTGGCGCGGGGGTGGGGGCTGGTGGTGGGGGGGGTTTTCTGTGCTCGGTTTTTTCACTTTTTCCGGGGGGGGGGGGGCCCCCCCCCCGCCCCGCCGGCAAAGCCGTCGGGGGCCCACCCCTCCGCGAGGTTCGCTTCGCTCACGCCTGGGCGCCGCTGCGGTCATCTTCCTCTGGCTCGTGCCGCTGGCGGTTGCGTCGGGCGAGGACACGCTCTCGGACGAGCAGATCCTCGGCCCTCCGCAGGGCGTGCACATCGAGTCGGCGCGCCTGCGGTTCACGCACTTCGACCAAGAAGGTCGGGGCTATCAGTCGAAGGCCGACCGGCACGGCGTGTATCTGCCCGGCTCGGAGCAGTTGCGCGTGGAGCAGCCGGAGCTCGAGGTCAAAGCCACGCAGGGGGCGTTCAGCCATCGTGTGTTCGTGCCGGTCGACATCGTGACCGCCGCCTCGTCCGACGCGCTCGACACCACCTCGAGCGCGTCGCGCATGAACGAAGCGGTGACCTTCGACCTCACCAGCGACTACCGTCCGACACCCGAGATCGACGGCATGGTGCACGTCGCGTTCCACGTCGAAGAACCGTACCGCTCGTGGCAAGTCGGCGGTGGCGTGACCCGCTCGCTCGCCGACGACAATGCGGTGTTGTCCGTGAGCGTGCACCAGCTCCTCGACGAGCTCGACCGCTTCGACATCCACGGCAACCGCTTCGGTCGCGTGTATCGCTCGACGAGCAACGTGAACGTCGGGCTCAGCCAGCTGCTCTCGCCCACCACGGTTGCGTCGCTGCAGTACGGCGGCACGCTGCAGCGCGGCGAGCTCTCCAACACCTGGAACGCGGTGCCCTTGCTGCTCGGCATGCTCGGCCGCGAGTATTTGCCGCGCACCCGCGCGCGTCATGCGCTGCGCGCCCGCGTCGCGCAGGCGTTGCCCTGGGACGCCGCGTTGCACGTGAGCTATCGCTTCTACGCCGACAGCTGGCAGGTGATCGCCCATTCTCTGGAGTACGCCCTCTACCAGCGGCTGAGTCGCACCTTCTACCTCCGCGCCGATTACCGCATCCACACCCAAAACGCGCCCTCGTTTTGGACGCTGCAGTCACCCAAAGACGCCAGTCCCCGCACCGCAGACAGCGATCTGGCCACGCTGCGCGCGCAGACCGTGGGTGGCGCGGCGGCGATGGACCTGCCGCTGCGGGGGCCTGTCCGCGAGCTGCACATCGACCTCGGCTACGAACGCTACTTCAGAAGCAACGATCTGCATGTTAACATCTACACGTGCGCGCTTGGCTTCCGCTTTTGATCCTCGCGCTCTGGGCGTGCGCGCCAGCGTCGCGTCCGGCAGCGACCATGACGCTTCGAGCGCTGCTGCCGCAGGTCGAGCTCAGCACGCTCGATGGCCAGCTCACCGAGGTGCAGAATCTCACGTCGGGCAAGGTTGCGCTGCTGGCGCTCTGGGCGCCTTGGTGCGAGGCGTGCGCGGCCGAGCTCGGTGCGCTCGAGCGCCTGCACGACAGTGCGGGTCCTCGCGGCGCGATCGTGATCGCGATTGCCGTGGGCGAGCCGCGCTCGAAGATCGCAGAGTTCGTCGCCACGCGCGCCTTGCGTTTTCCGCAGCTCGTGGACGAGCAATTCCACTTGGCCGACGCGCTCGGACAGCGGCGCGTGCCCGCGACGTTGATCTTGGATCGCTCGGGGCGCGTGACCTACGCCGGCGGCGCGCTCGACGGCGCTGCGTTGTCGGCATTGCGCGCCGCGCTCGAGCCGCGAGCGTTGGCCCAGAACTGATCGCCGGTCGGCGCCCGTCTCGCTCTCAGCGCTCCGCGAGCACGGCCCGCAGCGTCTGCTGCATGTCGTAGTGCGGTGCGAAGCCGATCTCGGCGCGCGCCCGCGAGTCGTCGACCATGCACAGATAACGCAAGTGATCGAGCTCAGGCGAAGGGAAGCTCGCTGCGCGCGAGGACCACAGGCTGCCGATCACACCCTTGATCAGCGGGCCCGGCACGGCGATCGGGCGCTTGCCGAGGAGCCGCAACATGCGCGAGAGCGGCAGCTCGCCCGGGCCGCGCAGGTTGAAGATGCCTCGGACACCGGGGCGCAGCGCGAGCGCGATCGCCTCGACCACATCGCGCTCGTGGATGACTTGCATCATCGGATCGAAGCCGAGCACGGTCATCGGTCGATCCATGCGGCAGTAATTGCTCGGCGCGTTGCGCACGCGCCCCAAGATGTGACACGGGCGCAGGATCACGGTCTCCACCGCCGGATCCTTCCAGAAGAAGCTCTGCGCCAACATGTCGACTTCGACCAGATCGCGGATGCGCGAGAAGTCTTGCGCTCCGAGCAACGGCGCGTCCTCGGTCAGGAACTGCGGGTTGTCCGGTCGTGGTCCATACAAGGTGGCCGACGACAAGACCACGAGCTTCGGCACGCGATATTGCGCCAGGTACTCGAGCAGCTTCTGGAACCCGACCACGTTCCACTCGTGATGGGTGCGGTCGTTCTCGCGCAGGTCGTGCATGATGCCGAGGTGAACCACCGCCTTGATGCCGCCCGCGCGAAAGATGTCGCGCGTCTTGCGTCGCCGCAGGTCGAGCTGGTGGTGTGCGACATCCTCGGGCTTGTGCTCGAAACGGCGCCGGTCGATGCCGAGCACGGGCCCGAGCCGGTGCAACTTGCGGGCGAGCAACTGGCCCATGCGACCGACGATGCCGGTGATGACGACGGCCCCCTGGTCAATCGTGTGTAGCTCGTCCTGCTCGCGCTCCTCCGGCGGAGATGAGCTCGTAGGCGGGGCCGGGAGCTGCGGTTCTGTCGCGCGCGCGGCCGGGCGCCGTTTCTTCTCCGGCGCGGTTGCGTGGCTCATGGCGCACCCTCGGCTCGAGCTGCCGGCTCGGGAGCGGCTTGCGGATCGTCGACGAGCTGGATCTCGGTCTCGTAGATCTCGCCGCCTGCGAGCACGAACAGGTTGCGGCCGCGCAACGGCGCCGCCAGGCGCGGATCCATGTACTCCCAAGTCGCGATCCACTGACCCGCGGCGTTGCCTGCGGAGAGCGAGAGCAGTCGCATCGCGTGCCAAGGGCTGCCCCCGAATGCGGCGCGATACCAAGCCTCGACCTGCTCGCGGCCTTGATGTCGCGCGTAGTTCCCGTCGTCGGTCTTGGTGAACGGCTCGACCAGCGAGCCGCTCTGATCGAACAAGCCGGCCATCGCAGCCGGATCGCCGCGATTCCACGCGGCAACATAGTGCATGACCAATTGTCGATCGTCGAGGCGCTGCCACTCTGCCCTGCGGTAGGTGAAGCGAGCGTCGAACCCTCGGCACCACGGCGACCGCCGCAGCGTGATCTCGAGGTCGTCGCCGAAGCTACGCAGCCGGCCGAGCGTCGGCTCGCGCTCGCTCGCGCCGCACTTCTGGTCCGCAGGCAACGTCACGAAGGCCCGCGGGTCGAAGCGAAAAAGCCCGGCCTGCGGTGCCGGCTCGACCACGAAGACCGAAGTGCTGGAGCAGCCCTGCGCAGCGAGCGCGGTATCGAAGCTCATGACGAGCGTGGTCTTCTCGACGTGCAGCCGCAGCTCGCGCTCGAAGCCGAGGCTTCCCAGATCGAGCGGCCCGTCGCTGCACTCGGCATCGAGCCAAACGAAGCGGCTGGCGTCGAGCGACGGCAGCATGAGAGTGCGGCTGCTCGAAGCCGAGCCCGTGCCGCCATGACAGGCAGCGCACGCCGCGACGCTCGCCGTCGCGACCATGCGCGCGATTATGGCTCGGACGCGCATCGCCCTACCAGAAGATCGCCTTGCGCTCGCGCAACCCACGGTTGACCATGCTCTGCACCGAAGCCTGCACCACCCACACCTTCTCATCGATCGCTGCGTCCTCGTCGTCGGGATCGCCCGAGAAGCGCAAAGGCTCACCGAAGTACACGCGATACTTGGTCGGCAACGGCGCGAGCATGCCGACGAAGAGCTGCGGGATGATCGGCACCGAAGGCAGGCCGAGCCGCCGCGCCAAGGTCGTGACCTCCGCCACCGAAGGGTATTGCTCTTCGGCACCGATGACGGCGATCGGCACGATCGGCGCGTCGCTCTCGAGCGCCAGGCGCATGAAGCCCGGGCTGAAGGGCGCGAGCTTGTAGCGCGAATCGAAGGTCTTGCTGATGCCCTTGACGCCCTCCGGAAACACCAGCAAGGGCTCGCCGGCTTCGAGCAGGCGGCGCGCGTTCTCGGGCGCGCCCAGCACTTGCCCGACGCGCGGAAACCACACCGAGAAGAACGGGAGCGTCCCGATGAAGCGCTCCACCATGCTGCGTACGAAGCGCGGCCGGGGGGCGTCGAACAGCAGCGAGCACGCGATGACGATGCCGTCGAGGGGGATCTGGCCACCGTGGTTGGCCACGAGCAAGACCTTGCCCTCGGGCACGTTCTCGATGCCGTGCACCTCGGTGCGAAACCAGAAGCGGTGCAGGTAGATGAGCAGCGAGGCCGAGGCGCGGATGGTGTCCGCGTCCGCACCAAAGGGGTCGACGCCGCTCTCGTTGGTCGACAGCGTGAGCGCTTGCGCGATTCGCTCTTCGATGTCCTGGCCGGTCGCACGACTGGCGAGCGCGACCGTGACGTCGGTCACCCGCTTCCAGCCGACGCGTAGCCGGCTCTCCCGCGCGGGTAACGGCGCGTCGCTGCGCGTGGTTGCGGGCACGAGGCGTCTCTCGCTCACGCCGATCACTGTGAAGAAACCGCGGGGGAGCGTCAACGGAAAGCTCAGCGCATGCCGAAAAGTTGACCGTATGGCCTGCAATGCGAGGGTCAGGGCTCGCCATGAAGACCGAGCGTTCGCTGGCTCTGCCCCTGCTGCTCGCGCTCGCGGCCTCGTCCGCACGCGCCGAGCGCGTGGAGACACCGCGCGTCGAAGACGCCAAGGCCGAGACCGAAGCCGAGACGCCGACGGTCGACGCTCGGGACGAAGACGACGACCTGCGCGCGGGCGACAGCCTCGCCTCGCTCGAGCCCAAGGCGACCGAAATCGCGCTGGAGCAGAAGCCCCGCGCCATCGTGTACCCACACTTCAGCAACGGGCCCCGCGCCGTGCCGCGCGTCCGAGGCGCATCGCTTGCCCGCGCGCAGGCGCTCGGCATCGGCGGCCACGAGCTCACGCGCCAGCTCTTGTGGACCCGCCCCTCCGCAGAGCTGCTGGCCGCTGTGCCCGGCAAGGCACCGAAGAAGCTGCTCTGGCCGGTGGTGGGCGGCACGTTCGGCCGCGGCTTCGGGTTCACGCGCAAGCTGCGGCCCGAGCTCAGGCACAACGGAGTCGACGTGGCGGCGCCCGAGGGTGCCACGGTGCGCGCAGTTGCCGACGGTTTGGTCGTGTACAGCGACAACACGCTGAAGGGTCTCGGCAACGCGGTCATGCTGCTGCACCCGGGCGGTTTCACCACGCTCTACGCACACAACCAACGAACGACCGTGCAGCCCGGCTACTTCGTCAAGCGCGGCGAGCGCATCGCAATCGTCGGCCACACGGGAATGGCGTGGGGCCCGCACCTGCACTTCGAGCTCCGAGACAACGGCCGCTGGCGCGACCCGGAGCCGCTCTTCGTCGGCCAACGCGACGGGACGCTGGAAGGGCCGCTCGTGGACTTGAGCCGCATCGCGGCCGCCAAGGAGCCCGAGCAGCGCAACCGGCGCTGAGGCCGAGAACGCTCCTCGGGTTCGACCTTGGAGCGACGCCTGCGCCGGGATATGATGCGTCGCGCTCTGCGGGCCTTCGCCCGAGCTCCGGAGGGACCGATGCGGCTTTCTTTGCTCTTGGCTCTGTCCGTCACGCTGGTCGCGATGGCGGCTGGCTGCAAGCTGTTCTCGACGACGTGCAAGGAGAGCGACCGAAGCTGCCTCGCCAATCCGCTCTTGGCCGTCGGCGTCTCGAGTGATTGCACGCGGGACGCAGATTGCAAAGAAGGGCTCTACTGCGTCGACCGAACCTGCCAAACCAAGGGCAACACGCCGACCGGCAAGACGTGCCGCCTCACGGCCGAGTGCGGCGACAAGGACTACTGCGGCAGCCAGCGCCTGTGCAAGCCCGCCGGCGCAGCGGTGCTCGACGCCGTGTGCCAGAACACCGGCAACTGCATTCACGGTTTGGTGTGCGAGGCGCCCGACCTGTCGCAGCTCGGAACCGTGAGCCTCTCGACCCTCGCCGAGAACACGGGCGAGTGCAAGCAAAGCGGCAAGAAGGAAGAAGGCGAGAAGTGCGCGAAGGTGACCGACTGTCTTGCCGGCTTGACCTGTGCCGACGTAGGCAAGAGCGGAAAGGTCTGCGTGAATCCGCCGGCGAGCGACACCGAGATCACGACGCTGCCCGCGCTGTGGGACGGCGTGTCGTGCCCCGATCCCAAGTCCGGCGACCCGATCCAGAGCTTCTTCGAAGTGCCGCGCGCGGGGACCACACCCGAGTTCTACAGCCTGCCCTTCCCCAACGACGTCCGGCTCAAGAGCGGCCACGTCGACATGACCGGGCATCCGACACCGCCCGCGAGCTTCGGGCTGCCGTACATCGAGCGCTACGTGTCCGTGGCCAACGAAGATCTCGACGGCTTCTCGACCAATCCGGTGGTCTTCTTCCGGTTCTCACAGCCTTACGATTTCAGCACCGTCGACTGCAAAGACACCGGCCTGTGCTCGATCCGCATCGTGGACATCACCAAGGCCTCGCCCGAGTACGACACCAAGGCGAGCCTCGAATGGAAGACCACCAAGGGCCCGCTCAGCAACTACATCTGCCCGCACTGGCTCGCGCTGCGCAGACCTGCAGGCTCCCCGTTGCGCCCGAGCACCACGTACGCCGCAATCCTCACCACCGACATTCGGCCCGAGGCTGGCGGCACCTTCGCCCGCGGCAAAGACTTCGAGGCCATGCTCGCGGACAGCGCGCCGAGCGGTGATGACGAGCTCAAGGCCGCGTGGGACGCCTACGCACCGCTGCGCGCTTGGATCACCGACAAGGGGCCGAACGAAGCCACGATCCTGAACGCCGCTGTGTTCACCACCCAGGATCCAGAGGCGTTGGTTCCGAAGCTGCGCCAGCAGATCCAGGCCGATGCGGCGCCAGTCCTGTCGCAGCTCACGGTGTGCGAGTCCGAGAGCACAATGTCGCCTTGCGAAGACTCGACCGGTCGCGGCAAGTGTCACGCGGCGAGCGCGGAGATGGTGGAGATCCACGGCCGCATCAAGCTGCCGATTTTCCAGCAGGGAACGGCGCCCTACAAACTGCCCGAGGACGGCGGCGGGTTCTCGCTGGACGCGACCGGCGCGCCGATGGTGCAAAGCCACAGCGACGTGTGCTTTGCGATGTCCGTGCCGGCTGCGGCTGCGCCGGCGCCCGGTTATCCGGTCTTGGTCTTCGCGCACGGCACGGGCGGCAGCTTTGCCGACGAGCTGGGCAGCGGCGGCTTCGCCGAGTTCGCGGCCACGGCGAGCGTGCCCTCGGTGCTCGTCGCGATCGACATGCCGGAGCACGGGGATCGCCGCGGCACATCGACCGACTCGCCCGAAGACCTCTTCTACAACTTTCTCAATCCGCGCGCGGCGCGTGACAACGTGCTGCAAGGCGCGGCGGATCTGATGTCGGTGGTGCGCTGGGCAGGCCAAGGCGGGCTCTCGGCTGCGGAGTCGCCGACCGGGAGCGCGGTGCGCTTCGATGCATCGCACATCGCGTTGATGGGTCACTCTCAGGGCGCCACGCACAGCTCGGTGATGGTGTCGCACGAGCCGAAGGTCACCGGCGTGGTGCTGTCCGGCAACGGCGGTCATCTCACCGACTCGCTGCTCAACAAGACGAGCCCTGTGGACATCGCGTCCGTGCTGCCGCTCGGCCTGCTCGACCCGGACTCGAATTTCAAGCTCGCGGGTGCCGGTTACAACCCCGCGCTCGCGATCCTGCAGATGGTGTTCGACCGCGCCGACCCGGTGAACTACGCGCGGAGAATCCTGCTGGAGCCGACGAGCGAAGTGCCGACCGGTCAGCACGTGTTCATGACCTCGGGCATCGGCGACACCTATGCGCCGGACGCGACCCAGGCCGCGTACCTGCGCGCCGCCCAAATGACTCTGGTCGATCCCGTGCTCTCGCAGCTCGGCCTCCCGAGCGCGCCTGCACCCCTTTCCGCGAACGAGACCATCGCGTCCACGCCGCGTACCATCGGCGCACGCCAGTACACGCCCAAGAACGGCGTCGACGGGCACTTCGTCGGGACCGATCCCAGCCAGGATGGTCGGCCCGACGTGGAGCACTTCCTCGACTTGCTGCTGGCGGGCAAATCACCTGCCATCGGACAGTGAGCTTGCAAGCCCGTCTGCACATCGGGCCCCTTGCTCCAAGAGCGGAAAAGGGCGACATTGCCGCGGCATGTCAGGGTCCAAGCAACCTCCCGACCTACCCGACGTCGTCGACGAAGCGGGCGATTCGCCGAGCTGGGTGCCGATGCTGGGCCTCGCGCTGTTGTGCGCGCTGGCCCTGCTGATCGCAGCTCGACAGGCGCTCCACCATGATGACTCGGCCGCGCCCGAAGGCGCAGCGGCTGCGGGCGCCGATGGCGGCGTGGCGGCGGCCGCAGGCGAAAAGCCGGACGCGCCGCCCGCCCAGTAGCGCCTATTTGGGCGGCTTGCCCGATTTGGCATCCGCGGCCTTCGCGGTGTCGTCGGTCAAGCCCATCTTCCGTCGCGAGCGCAGCGTGCGCCCGGTGGTGTCGAACGGTGGCGGCTTGTTCGCGTCGCAGCCGGGCCCGAAGCCGGCCGCATCGAACGCATACTCGACCTGGCCGCGGCCTTGCTTGGTCACGGCTTCCACCGTGACCGTGTGCTTGCCCGCCCGCGCCGGGCTGCAATAGCTGAGCAGGTAGTAGCGCCGCGTCGAGCGCGCGATGCGGTCGCCGATCTGCTTGAAGGCATCGGAGAGCGCGGTGCTGTTCTCGACGCGGATGTAGCCGGACGTGCCGATGCGCGCGAGCGTCGGATCGTCGATCTCGTTGCCGACGCCGATCGCGAAAATCGAGTCCTCCGAAGCGTCGATCGCGTCGAGCATCTGCTGCAGAGGCACGCGCGACGCACGATCGGTGCCGTCGGTGAACACCACGAGCGTCCCGAAGCGCAGCGGGACCTTGGCTTGTTTCAGACCCTGCTTGAGCTTGTCGAGCGCAAGCACCACAGCACCGTGCAGGTTGGTCGAAGGATCGCGGGTGCTGAACTGCTCGAGCTTGGCCAGGCCCTGCGAGGTGCGCTGCTCCGATTCCGTGAAGCCGGTGATCTCGAACAGCTCCGCCGAGCCGTCGAAAGCGTAGACCGCCACCTTCTGGTACGGCTCGACGCGCGTGATGAACTCGTTGGCGGCGGTCACGATCTTGCCGACCTGATCGCTCTCGGTCACGCTGGCGCTCATGTCCACGAGCAGCAGTGTGTAGTGGATCGCCGCGACCTCGGGGTTCACGATCGTCTGCCGGCTCTCGTCGCGCGAGACGATCTTGCCGTCTTCGTAGATGTTGAAGTCGCTCGCCAGCAGGTCTGCGACCGGCTCACCCTTGGCATCGTTGACCGCGAAGTACACGGCGACGTTGCTCGGTTTGCGGTGAGCGGCCTCGATCAAAGTCGGCCTCAAGCCCGCGCCACAGCCCGCAAGCAGCACACCGAAGAGGACTGTCGACCGCGAGCGCATGGTCCCTCCGCAAGCAGCGCTAGATAGCAGCTATCCGCCGTTCTGTCCTGTGCCCTCGCGGGGCCCTTGCAGAGGGGGCAGAAGCAGCTGGATGCGCCAGTGACCTTGCTCGCGCACCAGCGGCACCTCCGCCCGCTGGCCGCCTTTGTCGGACACCACGCTGACCACGGCGTGATCGCCCTCGATGTGCTCGCGCATGCCCGCGTGAGCCGCGGGCGCGAAGCTCAGCCGGAAGCGACCGCGCACCAGCATCTGCCAGGGCTCGAAACCACGGCCCGAGAGCGAGCCAGCGCGCTCGGCACGGCGTGCGAGCTCGGCGTGTGCCGACGAGTCCATCAATGCGT
Source organism: Polyangiales bacterium (assembly GCA_044450485.1). Taxonomy (GTDB): domain Bacteria; phylum Myxococcota_A; class Polyangia; order Polyangiales; family JAFGIB01; genus CAVZVA01. The sequence goes on from JBIOJD010000088.1 coordinate 10,075, forward strand.
ACGCTTCGCGCAACGAGGCCTCTTCGTCGGAGCCTCGGCCCACCGCATCGATGAACTTGCGCACGGTCTCGACCGGCGACTCGCCGCGCGGGCGCCCGCACGCTGGCAAGAGCGACGCGCACACGAGCGCGAGCGTGACGAGCGAGCGCATGGCCCCGCACCATATCTCTGCGCCCCGCGTCTGGCACCTCCCCCGCCGAGCGTGGCCGAGAACCGCCCGGCGGCCAGCTGGCAACAACGGTTGACGCACCTCGCCTGGGGACTAAGATGCGGGCTAACGACGCCGGCACGCAGCGAGGGGAAGTGGCGTCCGCTCGACGGCGAGGCAGGGACCCATGACCGACAAGAGCTACGACGCGATCGTGTTGGGAGGCGGCCCCGGCGGCTACGTGGCAGCGATTCGCCTCGGCCAGCTCGGACAGAAGTCGCTGGTCGTCGAAAAAGAGTACATGGGGGGCACCTGCCTGAACTGGGGCTGCATCCCGTCGAAGGCACTGATCTACGCCGCAGGCCTCGCGGACAAGGTGCGCCACGGCGAGAGCATGGGCATTCGCGTGCAGGGGCTCGAAGTCGACGTGCCCACGATGCAGACCTGGAAGGAGGGCATCGTCAAGAAGCTGACCTCCGGCGTGTCGAGCTTGGTCAAGAGCGCAGGCGGGCAAATCGTGATCGGCACCGCGAGGCTCACCGGCGCACACACCGTGCTGGTCGACAAGCCCGACGGCAAGACCGAGTCGTTCGTGGCGCGTAAAGCAATCGTGATCGCGACCGGCGCGAGCCCGATCCAGATCCCGGGCTTCGCCATCGACGGCCAAACGGTCATCAGCGCGCGCGAAGCGGTGAGCCTCAAGAGCGCGCCCAAGACGCTCGTGCTGATCGGTGGCGGCATCATCGGCATGGAGCTCGGGATGATGTACCAGAAGCTCGGCACGAAGGTGATCGTGGTCGAGATGCTGCCGCGCTTGCTTTCGGGCATCGACGAAGATCTGGTGCAGGTGGTCGAGCGCAAGTTCAAGGCCGCTGGCGGCGAGCTCCTGCTCGGCGCGCGGGCGAGCGGCTGCAAGGTGAAGCAGGGCCGTGCCACCGTCGAGGTCGAGCACGAAGGCCAGAGCCGCGCGATCGAGTGCGACAAAGTGCTCGTGGCCGTGGGCTTCCGACCCAACTCGGAGGGGCTCGGTTTGCAGGACTTCGGGGTCAAGGTCGACGGCCGCGGCCACATCACGGTCGACGAGCAGCTCCGCACCAACGTGCCCGGCATCTACGCCATCGGCGACGTCACCGGCGCGCCCTACCTCGCGCACCGCGCCATGAAGCAAGGCGAAGTCGCGGCCGAGGTGATCGCCGGTCGCAAGGCCGCATGCGACTACCGCGCGATGCCTTCCGCGGTGTTCACCGATCCGGAAGTCGCCACGGTCGGGCTGTCGGAGACCGAGGCCAAGCAGCGCGGGGTGGCGGTCAAGATCGGCAAGTTCCCGCTTTCCGCGTCAGGACGCGCCTTGGCGATGAACGAGACCGCGGGCTTCGTCAAGACGGTCGTGGACGCCGGCAACGACCA